>ONVG01000006.1 GCA_900321195.1 uncultured Eubacteriales bacterium | reverse complement strand
TCAATGGACATTCTGAGCCTGCCTACCTCTCTGTTCAGTATGAGCTTATCCGCATCCTCCTCGGCATCATAGAACCAGCCTCTTGAACCGCAAAGAGCAATCCCGTCTGCCGCATAGTAATTATTGTGAAGTATGGATATGCTGTCAAAGCCCTTTTCGGCTATATATTTATCCATCTTTGCTTTTGTTGACCACCAGTAATCATGGTTGCCCTTCAGTATTATTTTATGTCCGTTCAGAGAATGGATAAAGCGAAAGTCTGCGTCTGTTTCGCTGAGCTTCATTGCCCATGAAACATCTCCTGCTATTACTACGGTATCATTTTCCCCGATAAGCTTTTGCCAGTTGTTTTTTATCCTTTCGGTATAGTTCGTCCAGCCGCTGAAAACGTCCATAGGCTTATCCGTACCGAATGAAAGGTGAAGGTCTGCTATAGCATAAACAGCCATATCAGTTTATACCAAGACCGTCAAGAACTGTTTTCGGCATAGCATCAACACTGCATTCAAGAGTAAATCTTACTTCAGCATCTTTAAGTGATGCAAGCGGAGCAGGAACAGGAGTCTTTGTTTCGGCGGAAAGGAACTCTGTCATTGCAAACTCATCATCCGGAAGCTCCTTATCGGAAACAGCTTCAAGAACGCTCTTTGCAAACTTATAAGGACTTGCGGTAGACGCGATAACTGCCGCTGTCGTATCGTTTGTTTCCTCAACATACTGCTGATATACATTTACTGCAACAGCCGTATGTGTATCACAGAGATAATTCTCGTTTTTGTACATATCACCGATAGTTTTCTTTGTGTTCTCATCATCACAGTAACCGCCGTAGAACAACTCGCCAAGCTTTGCCTTTACATCCTCGTCAACTGTATATTCGCCGTTCTCCGAAAGCTGCTTCATCCAGCCTGCTATCTTTTCGGCATTGCCGTCAGTAAGGTGATAGAGAAGTCTTTCAAGGTTGCTCGAAACAAGTATATCCATTGACGGAGATATAGTTGTATAGAACTTTCTCTTTTTATCGTATGTGCCTGTCTTTATGAAGTCTGTAAGCACGTTGTTTGAGTTTGATGCGCAGATGAACTTCTTTATCGGAAGTCCCATATTCATTGCATAGTATGATGCAAGTATATTTCCGAAGTTGCCTGTAGGAACAACAACATTTATCTTATCGCCCAGAGCTATCTTTCCCTCTTTGAGCATATCGCAGTATGCGGAAAAATAATATACTACCTGCGGAAGAAGTCTGCCCCAGTTGATAGAGTTTGCGCTTGAGAAAAGCATGTTGTTCTCTGCAAGCTTTGCCTTTATATCCGCATTTGTGAATATCTTCTTTACGCCTGTCTGAGCGTCGTCAAAGTTGCCCTCTATTGCAGCTACGCTTACGTTATTGCCCTTCTGTGTAGCCATCTGACGCTTCTGCATCGGGCTTACGCCGTTAACGGGATAGAATACCATTATCTTTGTGCCGTCAACATCTTTGAAGCCTTCAAGCGCTGCCTTGCCCGTATCGCCGCTCGTTGCAACAAGAATAACAGCCTCTTTGCCGCTGTAAACTTTCTTTACTGACTTTGTAAGAAGGTGAGGAAGTATCTGGAGCGCCATATCCTTGAATGCACATGTAGGACCGTGCCAGAGTTCAAGAACAGACATCTTTGTATTTCCGCTCTCGATATATGAGATAGGAGCCGGATCATCTGAACCGAATTTTTCTGCGGTATAAGCTGCGTCTACGCTCTCGTTTATTTCCTGCTCTGTAAAGTCACCGAGGAAATCTGCAAATATTTTCTTTGCTCTGCCTCTGTAGTCTGTTTCTGAAAGCGCCTTGATATCATCAAGAGTATATTTCGGCAAGGACTGCGGTACAAAAAGTCCGCCCTCGTCCGAGATGCCCTGAGCTATAGCCTGAGCTGCGCTTACTACCTTACTTTTGTCTCTTGTGCTGTTGTAATTCATAAAACTGCCTTCTTTCTTTTCATTCTTGTTTTTCAAAGAAACGGAACGCATTGTTGAAGAATATATCATCAACAAGCGATTCGCTGTAGTTGTGGTGCAAGAACATTTCATAGAGTTCGGGAAGAGATTCTATACCTCTCATATCCGACGGTATATCCGCTCCGTCAAGATCTCCGCCTACAGCAAGAGTTTTTTCTCCTCCGAGTGACAGAAAATGCTCTGCGTTTCTTATTATATCATACATTTTCGCTTTTGTCGCTGTTTTATTAAGAAAATCTACACAAAAATTTAATCCCACTATTCCGCCCCTGTCTCTGATGACGCCAAACTGCTCATCGGTAAGGTTTCTTCTGTGAGGTGAAACGGCTTTTGCATCGGAATGCGAAGCGGCAAAGGGCTTTTCGGATATTTCGGCAACATCATAGAACATCCTCTCACTTGCGTGTGAGATATCGACGACTATGCCCTGTTTTTCCATTTCCTTAACGACTTCACGTCCGAAAGCATTAAGACCTTTTGCATTTGCGGCTCCTACACCGTCGCCAAGCTCGTTGCTGCCGTTCCAGGTGAGAGTCATCATCCTGACTCCCTCTTTTTTGAGAAGTCCGATATTTTCAATTTTTCCCGCAAGGACCGCACCGCCCTCGACAGTAAGAACTGCGCCGTTTTTTCCTTTTTCGGCAGCATACTTTATATCATCATTGTTCCTGCATCGGATAATATCCGTACCCGCAAGCTGTTCGTCAAGCTTTTCAACACAGCCCTTAAAAAGCTCAAGCGCTGCCTCTCCCCTGTATTCATCCGGTATCCATACCGCAAAGCACTGTATATAAGGCAATATACCCTTTGACTTATTGAACGATATATGAAAGCTGTCATTGAAAAATGTGCTTTTTTCGGTATATACCCGGTAAAGCGTGTCACAGTGAAGATCGAATAATTTCATAAGCATACCTCACATTTTTAATTTATAATTTATAATTCATAATTATAGTCGGTGCCAAAGGAAAATGCTCTGATTTTTTCATTCTTATCATTCAGAATACAGAGCTGAATTCCGATACATCAAATGCATTTTCGGTAATTTCAAGCATAAGGATATTCTTCCCGTCGGATATAACTTCAACAGTATCAAATCTCGGTTGGAGAGGTATATCATTTTCGGAAAGAAACATCATTGCAGTCTTTACTATGCTGCCGACCTTTTTGCTGTTGATCGCCGTGACAGGTCTTTCTATCGCTCTTTCCGACCTCGTTTTGACCTCTGAAAAAACTATGTATTCCCCATTTTTTATGATAAGGTCTATCTCGCCGCATCTTTTGCTGTAATTCCTTGAAACAAGCGTATAGCCGTTTTCAATATATCTTTTCAGTGCAGCATCTTCTCCTATATCGCCTTTCTTCTGAGCAGGCGTCCTGCTTTCGCTCTTTTTCATTCCTCGTGCCTTGCAAAAAGCTTTCTGAGATACGACATCCTGTGAAGCTCACACGGTCCGTATCTGATAACAAGCTCTCCGTGTTTCGGTGTGCCGTAGCCCTTGTTCTTCTCAAATTCGTACTGCGGATATTTAAGCGCATATTCCCTCATAAGTCTGTCACGGGTGACTTTAGCAAGTATAGATGCCGCCGCTATGCTCTCTGATATCGCATCGCCGCCGATTATCGCTTCACACGGAACAGAAAGCTCCGGCGTTTTATTGCCGTCTATCATTATAAAGTCCGGCTTTACCTTCAGACCTTCGGCAGCTCTTTTCATTGCAAGCATAGTTGCTTTAAGTACATTTAGATATTCGACCTCTTCAACGCTTGCCCATCCGATACTGTAATCTATGACCTTTTCCTTTATAACGTCAAAAAGCTGTTCACGCTTTTTTTCGCTTATCTTCTTTGAGTCCTTTACTCCTTCTATAACAAGTCCTCTCGGCAGTATGACTGCCGCCGTACAGACAGGTCCCGCATAGCATCCTCTGCCCACCTCGTCTATACCGCATATCACATTATAGCCCTGACTGTAGTATTTTTCTTCAAGCTCCAGCATGTTAGATTCTGACATCACTGCATTCCTCCGCTTTATCAAGTGTTATCTTTCCCAAAGCTCCGCCTCTGAATTCATCAAGCACTGTTGAAGCGGCTCTTTCCGTATTTATCTCACCGCCGGAAATAAGCATTCCTCTCTTTTTTCCGACAAGCTCAAGTATATCATATCCTTCGATATCCGCTATCTCATTCATATCTATCTTATATCTTGCACAGACAGATTCGGGAAAATTATCCCTCAGATATTCTAAAAGTCTTCCGGCAAGATGCTCCGTATCCAATATTTCATCCTTTACGGAGCCGATATAAGCAAGCTTTTCGCCTACAAGCTTGTCATCGAATTTTGGCCAGAGTACTCCGGGAGTGTCAAGAAGGTCAAAGCCCTTTCCTATCGTGAACCACTGGTTTCCTCTTGTAACGCCGGGTCTGTCCTCGACCTTTGCCCTGTTCTGCTTTGACATCCTGTTTATAAAGGATGATTTCCCGACATTGGGTATTCCTACGACCATGACCTTTATAGTTCTGCCCTTCATGCCCTTTGCTTCCCATGCGCTTATCCTGTCGGCAAGAACATTTTTTACCTCCGGAATAAAATTATTCAGTCCGCGTCCTGTCTTACAGTCAAGTGCGACTGCGCTTATCCCCTTTTCCCTGAAAAGCTTTATCCACTTCTTAGTCTGTGTACTGTCAGCCATATCGCATTTATTCAATACGACTAATCTCGGCTTATTGTTTATTATACTTCTTAGGTCGGGATTACAGCTTGAATAAGGTATGCGCGCATCAAGCAGTATCGCAACAGCATCAATAAGCTTTAGCTGGGATTCTATTTTTCTCTTTGTTTTGGTCATGTGTCCGGGGAACCACTGTATCGACCTGAGTTCTTCCATGCAAAAACCTCCTGTTACAAAAAATCGGTCAGACAAATGCCTGACCGACCTGAAATATCATAATAATCCGAAGCTGTCAAATGGATATATGCGTACAAACGCCTTTCCGATTATATTTTCGACAGGAACAAGTCCTACCGTTGCGGAACGGCTGTCGAGCGAATGTTCTCTGTTGTCGCCCATTACAAATACATATCCGTCAGGTATAACTTCGGGTATTACTGTAGCATTAGGCACCGGAATAGTAGTTCCGACGATATACTTTTCATCGATCACTTTTCCGTCTACAGACACATCGCCTGTCGCATAATTGATATCAAGCTTCTGTCCCTGAGTAGCGATAACTCTTTTTACTATAGGCTCATTAAGATTTTCACCATGAGTTACAATAACGATATCGCCGTTTTTCGGAACATAGTCAAAGCACGAAACAAGAAGTCTGTCCTTATCATGCAGAGTTTCCTCCATTGAAGGACCCGATACAGTTACCTGTCTTGCAAAAAACGTCATTGCTATAAGGAGCAGGATAGCCGCGAGGAAAATAACTCCTGCAATATCATATATTATCTGAGATAAGCTTACGCTTTCCTCCTCTTTCAGTTCCTCTTTCTTCTCTTTCTTTTCAGTATCCGACACAAAAAACACCTCACTCGGTAATTATAATTTCATTTTCAGTATCAGGAATAAAATACACCCTGCACAGACAGCTTACTTTTTAACGATATAGTCAGCCTCTCGTCCGAAATATTTAAAAGGATAAATGACAAGCACTGCCTTTCCCGTCACATTATTCTTTTTTGCCAGCTCTGCGGTAATACTGCCGCGGGAATGCTTTATATCTCTGTTTATCAGAACATATCCCTCTGGTATTTTTCCGTCGTCGAGCATTTCGGAAAGCTCGCTGCTGACAATTATATCATCTCCGCTGTCAAAGGCTTCGCCCTCAAAAGCAAGCACCTCTCCTGCGGAAGCATCCGAGCCGTCATCAATACTCACGATATCGCCCTTTGAGATGCTGCCTGTATTTCTCAAAGACACAAAGCTGTATTCTGCCCTGCCATCACCGTCAGGCAATTCAACAGTTATGACTCTGAAAAAAAATGCACACGAAGCAGCAGCTGCAAACAAGGCGATAATAAGCACTATAAATACCTCGAATGCGCTTTTGGTAATATCAATAACGTCAAGAACGTCATTTTTTCTGTAAAGCATTCTTTTTCCCGCAGCCATAACAGTTCATCTCCCCGAAATTTTTCAGAAATGACAGATAGCAAAAAAGGGACATAAAGTCCCTTTTGATCCGGAAATTATCTGATCTGTTCCTTGACCTTTGCAGCTTTTCCGACTCTGCTGCGCAGATAATAAAGCTTGCTTCTGCGTACACGGCCTTTTCTTATTACCTGTACACCGGCAACGTTAGGTGAATGAACAGGGAAAACTCTTTCAACGCCAACACCGTATGATACACGGCGAACGGTAAAGGTCTCTGCTACACCGCTTCCTCTGCGAGCGATTACTGTGCCCTCGAACATCTGGACTCTCTCTCTGTCGCCCTCACGGATGTTAACACTTACTCTTACAGTGTCACCGATATCGAACTTGGGGAGCTTATCCTCTTCCTTCATTGAGCTTGCTGCGATTGCTTTCAATGCGTCCATTTTTTATATCCTCCTTGTTATTTCAGACATTCTTGTTCCGTTTTTGGAACAGAGGACTGCCCGTTTCAAAGTACGGCTTTCGCCATGCTCCGAACCCCATCACAAGTGACGGTTTCCAAAGACTTAATTATTATACCACATATTTTTCCGGCTTTCAAGTGCTATTTTCATTTTCATCTGAATTTTTTTACAATATTTATCCCAGCGACTGCGCCGCAAGCCTGTTGTTCTTACGTGTACTGACTATAAAACCGATACCGACAGCGGCAAATATACCGCCTAAAACCGCAAATACTCCGAACAGAACATATGTGCCCATTGATGCTGCCGTATTATCTCCGCCGGAGTAACATATACCCGGCTCATTCTCACGTATATATACCATGACATTTTCTCCCGACTTCGGCTGCGACCAGAATTCAACACGGGCACATTTATATTCGCTGCCATTATACTCATATTTAACATCGGCATAAAAGTTTACTATTTTACCGTTGACTTTTATGATGCTGCCGCCTTGTCCCGGAGCATACACCTTTGTACATGTTGCTTCAATAGCAACACCGTTTTTTATTATATCATTGCGTTTTACCTGAGCGGATACATTTACCATAAAGCCTATAATTCCTATTATAGCAAAAATCGAACCAACAATTGCAAAGAGAACCGGTCCGGAATATGATTGCTTATGCGGTTTATATCGAGTCTGAGGAGGCGCTGAGGAATAGGTGTTACGGCTTACCGAACTGCCTATATGTACATTTCCGCCCGTATTTGAAGTATAGGACGGTTTATTATAGGACGGTGATTTTTCACCCAACTGCATATTCCATACAGACGTATCAGCGGATGATCTTGCTGACGAGGTATAATTATTTCTATATTGCTGTTCATATTTTATCTTCTTCTTAGTTTTTAAAAACGACGATACTACAGCTGCGACCACTATAACAAAAATTACTCCAAACACTATCAGAAATGACGGGTCTTTATTTGCTTTCTTTGAAAGGTCAGTCAGCGAAACTTTAGACGGGTCAGCAGCATTGACATATATAGTTATATTCTGACCTCTTTCAATATCAGCATGTACAATAACGGTACTATCTGTATATTCCTTGCCGTTGTAGTTATACTTTATACTGCATATACTGTCTATTCCGGAGGATGTCATATCCTTTTCAACGCTTGTTACAAGTGCAGAAACATTTTTATATACCACATCATCGGGGCTGTTCACATAGTATTTCAATGTAGGTATAAAAAATATAGCAAGCGGCACGATAAACATAATAGCGGAAATAAGATATATTATAAAGCTTAGTTTATGGTCAAAATTGGATGGTAACCCTTTTTTTGATGTATAACTGCTGTTTGAAGGAATGTCTGAGCCTATTTCTCCGCCTATACCTGTATATGTACTGCTTCCTGCGCTTTGATTCAGAGGAACATAGTTATCCGAGCCGAAAGCATTATCGTGCTCCTGTGAAAATCCGCTGTCCGAAAATGACGGCTGAGCAGCATTTCCCGACATGCCGTCAAAGCCGTTATTATTCATGCTTCCGAATCCGTTACTGATATTTGCATTATTATTCAAAGGAATATTGAAGTTATTGCTTTTTTCATTTGCAGACGGGTCATATTCATAAAAATCATCATCTCCGAATGAAAACGCATTATCTGTATTTTTATTTGTATTTGAATAAGACAGACCGCCGAATGAACCGTCATTACTGCTGTCATCACTGTCATTGGTTCCCGTATCCGAAAATCCGAATCCTCCGAGAAAACCGCCGTCATCATCAAAATTATTATCAAATTTACTCATTGTGTACATCTCCTTCGGATAGCTTTGATATATGTAAATGCTGCCTTTTTATTATAACACATTATTACAAAAAAATGTTAAATTTGCAAGAATTTTTTTGCAAAAAAAGCTCCATACAGGTTTCCCTGCATGGAGCCTTGATTTTTGATAGTTTATTGAAAGAAGTAACTAAGAATTACTCGTAGATCTTAGAAACAACGCCTGAACCTACTGTTCTGCCGCCCTCACGGATAGCGAAACGAAGGCCCTCTTCCATAGCGATAGGAGTGATAAGCTCAACATCCATGTTTACGTTATCGCCAGGCATGCACATCTCTGTGCCCTCGGGAAGATTGATAACACCTGTAACGTCTGTTGTTCTGAAATAGAACTGCGGACGATAGTTGTTGAAGAAAGGAGTATGACGGCCGCCCTCGTCCTTAGTAAGAACGTAAACCTGACCCTGGAACTTTGTGTGAGGATGAACTGAGCCGGGCTTTGCAATAACCTGTCCACGCTCGATCTCTGTCTTCTGGATACCACGGAGAAGTACGCCTACGTTGTCGCCAGCCTCTGCGAAGTCAAGAGTCTTTCTGAACATCTCAAGACCTGTAACAACTGACTTTCTCTTCTCTTCCTGGAGACCAACGATCTCAACTTCCTCAGAAACCTTGATCTGACCTCTCTCAACTCTACCTGTAGCAACTGTACCACGGCCTGAGATTGTGAATACGTCCTCAACAGGCATAAGGAAAGGAAGATCTGTTGTACGCTCAGGTGTAGGAATGTACTCATCAACAGCAGCCATAAGCTCGTGGATGCACTCATACTCAGGAGCGTGAGGATCTTTAGAATCTGAAGAAAGAGCCTTGTAAGCAGAGCCGCGGATGATAGGTGTATCATCGCCCGGGAACTCATACTCGTTAAGAAGCTCACGGATCTCCATCTCTACGAGATCGAGAAGTTCTTCATCGTCAACCTGGTCAGTCTTGTTCATGAATACAACGATGTAAGGAACGCCAACCTGACGTGAAAGAAGGATGTGCTCTCTTGTCTGAGGCATAGGACCGTCAGCAGCTGAAACAACGAGGATAGCGCCGTCCATCTGAGCAGCACCGGTGATCATGTTCTTTACATAGTCAGCATGTCCGGGGCAGTCAACGTGTGCATAGTGACGGTTAGCTGTTTCATACTCAACGTGTGCTGTGTTGATTGTGATACCACGCTCTCTCTCTTCGGGAGCCTTATCGATATTAGCGTAATCAACGAATTCAGCATCACCCTCAAGGTTAAGAACCTTTGTGATAGCAGCTGTAAGTGTTGTCTTGCCGTGGTCAACATGGCCGATTGTACCAATGTTAACGTGTGGCTTATTTCTTTCAAATTTTGCCTTTGCCATTGGAAATTACCTCCTAAATAGAAAAATTTAAAGCTTTGCACTTGGTCTTATTTTAACAACAATAAGACCAAAATGCAAGTATTTTTTGATAAATTTATTTATTTGATAAATTTATTCGATATCAGTCATCCTTCTTGCTTCTTGAAGAGATGATATCATCAGCGATGTTCTTCGGAACCTCAGCATATGAGTCAGGCTCCATAACATACTGTCCGCGACCCTGAGTCTTGGAACGCATGTCTGTAGCGTAGCCGAACATCTCTGAAAGCGGAACCATAGCGGTTATTCTCTGTGCGCCTGCAACTGCTTCCATGCCCTGTATCATACCGCGGCGTGAGTTGAGGTCGCCGATAACGTCGCCCATGTATTCCTCCGGAACGGTAACTGTTACCTTCATGATAGGCTCAAGGATAACCGGATCAGCCTTTCTCATACCTGACTTGAACGCCATTGAAGCAGCGATCTTAAATGCCATTTCTGAGGAGTCGACTTCATGGTAAGAACCGTCATAAAGTGTTACCTTAACGTCAACAACATTGTAGCTTGCGAGTACACCTGAGAGCATAGCGCCCTGGATACCTGCATCAACAGCAGGGATATACTCCTTCGGGATAGCGCCGCCGACTACAGCGTTAACGAACTCGTAGCCCTTGCCGGGGTTAGGCTCCATTCTGATCTTAACATGACCATACTGACCCTTACCGCCTGACTGTCTTGCATATTTCTCGTCAACATCCGAATTCTTGCGGATAGTTTCCTTATATGCAACCTGGGGCTTACCGATATTTGCTTCTACCTTGAATTCACGGAGAAGTCTGTCAACGATTATCTCAAGGTGAAGCTCACCCATACCTGCGATAATAGTCTGTCCTGTTTCCTCGTCTGTATAAGCCTTGAAGGTAGGATCTTCTTCGGCAAGCTTTGAAAGAGCGATGCCCATTTTCTCCTGACCTGCCTTAGTCTTAGGCTCGATAGCAACACGGATAACGGGATCCGGGAATTCCATGGATTCAAGTATTACAGGATGGCTCTCATCGCAGAGAGTATCACCTGTTGTTGTATTTTTAAGACCAACAGCAGCAGCGATATCACCTGCATAAACAGTTTCGATATCCTGTCTGTGGTTAGCATGCATCTGAAGGATACGTCCGATGCGCTCGGAGTTGTCCTTAGTTGAGTTATAAACTGTAGAACCTGCCTTGAGTGTTCCTGCATATACACGGAAGAAGCAGAGCTTACCAACATACGGGTCTGTAGCGATCTTGAACGCAAGAGCTGCAAACGGCTCTGAATCGGAAGAAGGAACTTCTACCTCTTCATCTGTGTTCGGGTTTACACCGCGGATAGCAGGTACATCTGTAGGAGCGGGCATGTAATCAACAATAGCATCAAGGAGCTTCTGAACACCCTTGTTGCGGTATGATGTACCGCAAGTTACAGGAACCATTGTATTGTCGATAGTTGACTTACGGATAACTCTCTTGATCTCTTCTTTTGTAGGCTCTTCACCCTCGAAGAATTTCTCCATGAGTTCCTCGTCCTGCTCGCATACATGCTCTATAAGCTCGTCATGATATTTCTGAGCAAGCTCTTTCATATCCTCAGGGATCTCCTCGACCTTCATATCCTTGCCGAGATCATCATAATAGATATCTGCGTTCATTTCAACGAGGTCAACGATGCCCTTGAAGGTATCCTCTGAGCCGATAGGGAGCTGTATCGGAACAGCGTTACATTTCAGACGATCCTTCATCATATGAACTACGTTATAGAAATCGGCACCCATGATATCCATTTTGTTAACGTATACCATACGCGGTACCTTATATTTGTCAGCCTGTCTCCAAACGGTCTCAGACTGAGGCTCAACACCGCCCTTAGCACAGAGAACTGTTACAGATCCGTCAAGTACACGGAGTGAACGCTCAACCTCTACTGTAAAGTCAACGTGACCCGGGGTGTCGATGATGTTTATTCTGTGCTTTCCCTTGGTACCGTCGCTTCCTGACCAGAAACAAGTTGTAGCTGCAGAAGTAATTGTAATACCTCTTTCCTTTTCCTGTGCCATCCAGTCCATCGTTGAAGCACCCTCATGGGTCTCACCGATCTTATGGTTTACACCGGTATAGAAAAGAATACGTTCTGTTGTTGTTGTCTTACCGGCATCGATGTGAGCCATGATACCGATATTACGAGTCATTTCAAGTGATACTTGCCTTCCCATATAATTATCCTCCTTTATATCAGACGGACTGAGCCGTCTTGCTGTCAGGCGGCATTTTTTATGCCGCTTTTACCATCTGTAGTGAGCAAATGCCTTGTTTGCTTCTGCCATTCTGTGTGTTTCCTCGCACTTCTTGGCAGCACCACCGACACCGTTAACAGCATCAAGGATCTCTCCGGCAAGTCTTTCCTTCATGGTCTTTTCAGATCTCAGTCTTGAATATCTTGAGATCCAACGAAGTCCGAGTGTCTGTCTTCTCTCAGGTCTTACCTCCATAGGAACCTGGTAAGTAGCACCGCCGACACGGCGAGCCTTTACCTCAAGAGTAGGCATTACTTTTTCCATAGCCTGCTCGAAAACCTCAAGCGGCTCTTTACCTGTCTTTTCATTTACGATATTGAAAGCACCGTAAACGATCTTCTGTGCAACACCCTTCTTTCCATCATACATGATGTTGTTGATAAGGCGTGTTACTAACTTTGAATTATAGACCGGATCCGGCAAAACGTCACGTTTTGCAACATTACCTCTTCTTGGCACTTTACTTCCCTCCTTCACATTAGTGATTTCATAGGTACTCGAAAGGACTTTGCTTCCGTATTGCCGTACAGAGAGGCATAAATATATATAAAAATACATCTCTGTATTGCACTATCTTTAAAAACGTAAATCCTTAAGAATGTTTTTGTTTTCCGAATTTTTGATGAAGCACCGGAAATTACTTCTTGCCTGCCTTAGGACGCTTTGCACCGTACTTGGAACGAGCCTGCATACGCTTTGCAACACCCTGTGCGTCGAGTGTACCTCTGATGATATGATAACGCACACCGGGGAGGTCCTTAACACGTCCGCCTCTTATAAGAACAACGCTGTGCTCCTGGAGGTTATGACCTACACCGGGAATATAGGATGTTACTTCTATACCGTTTGAAAGTCTTACTCTGGCGATCTTTCTGATAGCTGAGTTAGGCTTTTTAGGTGTAGCTGTCTTAACAGCAGTACAAACGCCTCTCTTCTGAGGTGAATTCTGGTTGATAGCTCTGCGCTTCTTTGAGTTCCAGCCCTTGAGAAGTGCGGGAGCCTTAGCCTTCTTTTCGGAGACCTCTCTGCCCTTACGGACCAACTGGTTAAATGTTGGCAATTCTTGCACCTCCTTGCATATTTTTTATATGTTTAACAGCCGGATCTTTAAACACGGCCGGTAAACGCAAAACCGTCGATTTTCACTGTATTTATCAACATTTTATACCAAAAAACGTATGACTCTTACAGTAAAAAATCATCTTGCAGGCATTACGCCTGCAAGTATTCATTTTACCACAAGAGCCGTCTTTTTGTCAAGCCTTTTTAAATTTTTTCTACAAAAATCACCGGCAAGCTGCCGGTCCCGATTCGCGCCGGCAAGCTGCCGGTTCCGATTCGCGTTGTCGCTCGCTCCGCTCCGCTCTGATTGCAGACCATAACTTTATTCACGCGAAGCAAGCTTTATAGAAAAAGAAATCAAAAAATTTTTAATGCACTTTTTAGGTATTGTCAGCGTTGAAACGGTATTCCTTCGGAGTGAGATGGAATTTCTTTTTGAATATCCTGTTGAAGTACGAAAGGTTGGTTATGCCAATGCTGACAGCGACCTCTGTTATCCTCATTCGAGTAGTAAGAAGAAGGTTCGCGGCGATATTAAGCCGGTAATCGTTTATGTATTCAATGCATGTCATACCCATATATTTCTTAAAGAAACGCATGAAATAATGCTTGCTGAGATTGACGGTTTCCGCAAGCTCGTCTATGGTTATCGGATACATGTAATTCTCGCTGATATAGTCGAGTATCATTTTTACGCTCTTTGTTGTGCCTGCCTTTACGGTATTCGTATTGTCCTCACTTTCAAGGAAATATCTGAAGAGGAGATTGAACATACCGAAAAGCTCTGCTTTGAGCTTCAGCTCAAAGCATTCCTCTTTATCGTAATAAATACGCATTATTGAAAGCACTTTTTCTCTGAGTTCATCATAATGGAGATCGCCCTGCGATATAACTACGGGAACTATAAATCTGTTCTCCGTAAACGGTGTGAAATACTTTATCGAGCAAGCATCGGTATTGTTTCCCGTAACGATACTGAGGTCAAAAAGCACGCTTCTGAATATAGCGCGTTCTTCCTCATACTGCTTGAACGAATGCAGCATACACGGCGGGACGATAATTATATCCCCTTTTTTTACATGGTAATTTTCAAAATCGATAGTTTCGATATATTCTCCCTTGTCGACATACACTATCTCCATTTCATCATGCCAGTGCATAGGAAATGTAGTGTAAAAGTCAGGGAGAAAAGTCTTGCATACTACAAACGGCAGTAAAAAGTCACCTTTTTGTCCTGTTTCCTTCAAGCTTAAAATTTCTTCCTGCTGCATTTCAATACCCCTTTTTTTTAAAAAATTTCAAGAACCCCCTGAATTCTTTCCTCTTACTTTTTTCTTTTTCATACGGCAGATGTGAGTTTTTACAGAGATTATGGTACATTTCAAAAATGTACCTTGGGATATTTTAGTACAGATAAGCCGTTTGAACATTAATTGGAATTTTTTCCATTTAATGTATAATAATGCTTTTTTGTTCAGCTGTTAATATATTAATTGGTATTTTTTATCATTATAATATCTAATAGATAAAATGTCAACCTATTAACGACAAATAATGGGTGATTTTTTGTATAATTTTTGTTTTATTATTTGTAATAAATAACTATTTTTTGCAATATTAGGAAAAATGCAAAGTTCAATTATAATACGATTTTTTATACATTTTCTCTTGTATGAAATGATAAAGTATGCTAAAATAAAGCTTATATAAAATGGACGTTTTGCTTGACTTAACGTTCTTTTCTTTAGAAAGGAATGTATCATAAATGTATAAGATCGTGAGAAAAAGATCCCTTAATCCTACAGTTTCACTTATGGAGATTGAAGCTCCGCTGATAGCAAAAAAGGCTGAGCCAGGACAGTTCATTATTTTCAGAGCCAAAGAGGACAGCGAGCGTGTTCCGCTTACTATTGCCGATTTCGACCGTGAAAAAGGTACGGTAACAATTATATATCAGATAGTCGGCGCTTCAACTATGGAGCTTGATACTCTCAATGAGGGCGATTGTCTGCATGATTTTGCGGGTCCTCTTGGATGTCCGAGCGAAACAGACGGTCTGAAAAAGGTTGCCGTCATAGGCGGCGGCGTTGGCTGCGCTATCGCATATCCCATAGCTAAAAAGCTGCACAATATCGGCTGTGAAGTACACACTGTCGCAGGCTTCAGGAATAAAGACCTCATTATCCTTGAGGATGAATTCCGCTCCGTAAGCGATATACTTAAAATAATGACTGACGACGGAAGCTGCGGTGAAAAGGGTCTTGTAACGGACGCGCTCGAACAGCTCATCAAGGACGGCAATCAGTATGATGAAGTCATCGCTATAGGTCCGCTCATTATGATGAAATTTGTCTGTCTGCTGACAAAAAAATATAATATCAAAACTATAGTAAGCATGAACCCGATAATGATAGACGGAACAGGAATGTGCGGCGGCTGCCGTCTTACAGTCGGCGGAAAAACAAAATTTGCATGTGTTGACGGCCCTGATTTTGACGGTCATCTTGTGGATTTTGATGAAGCTATGCACAGAGGTACTATATACAAGGATTTTGAATCTCATGCCCGTGAAGCGTCATGCAACCTTTTTAACCAGGAGGAAAAATAAAAATGTCCGTACAGAGAAACAACGATACAAAAAAATGTCCTATGCCCGTACAGGAGCCTGAGAGCAGAAAGCGCAACTTTGACGAGGTAGCTTTAGGCTATACATACGAAATGGCTGTAAACGAAGCAAGAAGATGCCTTAACTGCAGGAACAAGCCGTGTACAACAGCATGTCCCGTTTCAATAAACATCCCCGCTTTCATAGAAAGAGTCGCTAATGAGGATATGGAGGGCGCTTATAAGATAATCTCACAGTCAAGCTCACTTCCGGCTGTGTGCGGCAGAGTCTGTCCGCAGGAAAAGCAGTGTGAAAGCAAATGCGTAAGAGGTATAAAGGGTGAAAGCGTAGGAATAGGCAGACTTGAACGCTTTGTTGCAGACTACCACAGAGAAAACTGCAAGGATGCGCCCGAAATGCCTGTTCCTAACGGTCATAAAGTCGCAATAATCGGCGCAGGTCCGAGCGGTCTTACAGCTGCAGGCGATCTTGCAAAGTTAGGATATAAAGTCACTGTTTATGAAGCGCTCCACCTTGCCGGCGGCGTTCTTGTTTACGGAATACCAGAATTCAGACTTCCGAAAATAATCGTTCAGAAGGAAATAGACAACCTCAAGGCTATCGGTGTCGATATCGAAACAAATATGGTCATCGGAAAGATACTAACTGTCGATGAGCTTTTTGAAATGGGCAATGAAGCCGTATATATCGGCAGCGGCGCAGGACTTCCGAGATTTATGAGCATACCCGGTGAAAGCCTTAAAGGAGTATATTCCGCAAACGAATATCTTACAAGAATAAATCTTATGAAGGCATACAAGGAAGGCAGCAAAACGCCTATCGGTCACGGCAAAAAGGTAGCCGTTGTAGGCGGCGGAAATGTTGCTATGGACTCAGCAAGGTCTGCAATGAGAATGGGCGCAGATGAAGTCTATATCGTCTACCGCAGAGGCATGGACGAGCTTCCGGCGCGTAAGGAAGAGGTCGAACATGCGATCGAAGAGGGAATAATATTCAAGACACTCACAAATCCCGTTGAAGTACTTGGCGACAGTGACGGAAAGGTATGCGGCATGAAATGTATCGAAATGGAGCTTGGCGAGCCTGATGAGAGCGGCAGAAGACGGCCTGTTGAGAAAAAGGACAGCGAATTCATACTTGATGTCGATACAATGATAATGGCTATAGGCACAAGCCCTAATCCGCTTATAAGAAAGACTACTCCCGGACTTGAAGTAAATGCAAAGGGCTGTATCGTAACAGACGGCGAAAACGGTCTTACGAGCCGTGAAGGCGTATATGCAGGCGGCGACGCGGTTACAGGTGCGGCAACGGTAATACTTGCTATGGGCACAGGAAAGGCTGCTGCAAAGGCAATACACAAGTATATTTCCGAAAAAGCTTAAAGCACAAAAAACAGGTACAGTAAACTTATCATAGCAATTACTGTACCTATTTTTATTTTTATCCTGCTGCCTGATAGAATCATTTACATATCTGATTTCATACACTTATTCCCATATACTCAAGAAGCTTATCCCAGTCTTTATAATTTATAACCTTATTATATTCATCCATCCAGACCTTAAATTTCTTCTCCTCTTTGATACACCCTT
>ONVG01000198.1 GCA_900321195.1 uncultured Eubacteriales bacterium | reverse complement strand
AATTTAAACCTATGGCTACAAAATCGATTGCTTTCGCAGTCGCGTAATATGAGGCAAGTTGGGGAACATAGCTCAAAAAGTCTTCCTTAGAGTAAATTGCTATTGAAACCCGTTGCAATGTCGCATCACATTGAGAAATTTCTTTAAAGACTCATTGTCAGATGATTTCTTGTTGGTTTTCAGATTAAAGTTGTACTTGATACCCTCAGAATTGTCCTGCACACCATAGCTGTTATCTGTTTTATATGTAGCGCCTCTCCAACGGCCTGTATGTTTGCCGCTGTTATTGCAGTCTGACCATATACATTTGTAGAGGTCGCCGCCCAGAGCGGATTCTGGCAGTCTTTTTTCAAGGAAATTCTTGTCTATCGGCTCGTATATCTTTACAAGACCATAATTATTTCCGTTAATGCTGAGCTGTGAAAGTCCTATCTTTTGTACAAGAACATTCGCGGATTCAAACAGCTTTGCAGCATATATTTCTCTTATATTAGTGTTGTCATAACAGATGTTCCACTTGATGTCCATCTCGTTAAGGGTTGCAAATGTACGCTTTTTGCGGGCTTTGCGGGCTTTGTCATCAGTCCATGTCTTTGCAGAGGAACCGTATTCGTCCTTGTCGTCAAACGTTTCGTCAAAGCTGAGCTTGAAGCTGCATATATTTGGAGTTCCGTTCTGAGCATAGAAGGGTTCAAGCGACTGATTTCCCTTCATGCGTATGCCTACCTCGTCAATGGTATAGCTCTTATTGCCGACCTTTACAGTCAGATCTGCCTTTCTGTATATCTCCGACTTTTTAGCTTCATTTATGCCGGTATATTTAAGGTAATCTGCCTGCAGCTTATCTGTCTCGCTCTTATCTATAGATATCTCTACGCTGACCTTGTTTTCTATCCTAAACAACTCGTTATAAAGCTCAATACCGCCTATATCGTTATCATTTGCAGGAATATCAGGAGTAACAGGCTCAGGTTCAGGCTTAGATTCTGGCTTCTGTTCAGGCTCGCTCTTTTCATCAGACTTTGAGGGCTGAGATATCTGTGAGCTTTCCTGTACTTTTTGGCTTTCCTCAGCATTCTTTGATGACGGTTCGGGAGCAATCGAAGTTTCCTCATTTACTGAATCCTGATTTGAAGTCTCATTTGAAGTTTTATCTGACGTCTCCTTTGAGCTTTCCTCAGATGACTGTGCAGCCGAACTTATATTATCGGAAGGAGCCGGCGAACTATCGGCTGATGATACAGTCTTATTATAAGAACTTTCATCATCGGCCGTTTCCGACACAGCTGAGCTTTCACTGACTGACACAGTTGAAACAGCGCTGCTGTTATTATCGCTGTTCTTTCCTGAACAGCCTGCAAGTCCGGATACTGCCATTAATAAAGCCATCAATGAGCATTGTACAATATGCAGTTTCTTCATAGATTTTCCACCTTTCACTCAGTATTGCTGTATCACTTGATCTTTCGCTTAAAATAATTATTCTTTATTATTTATTATCTCCTTCAGGGTTTTCATTATCGCGGGAACATCGTATGGTTTTGCTAAATGGCCGTTCATACCTGAATTGAGTGCATGCTTGCGGTCCTCTTCAAAAGCATTCGCCGTAACGGCAACTATCGGTATGTTTGCCTTGTCTTTGTCGTCCATTTTTCTTATCGTTTCGGTAGCTTCATAGCCGTCCATATTAGGCATCTGTATATCCATAAGTATAACATCATATGTACCTGCCGGAGCATCAGAGAGCTTTTGTACGGCTATCTGACCGTCTTCGGCTATATCTATCTCAAATCCGGCTTTAGTAAGTATCGCTTCCGCTATCATCTGATTTATTTTGTTATCCTCTGCCAACAGTATCTTTTTTCCTGAAAAGTCTACTTTTTCAGGCTCTTTTTCCTGCTTGCTGTCAGCATCATTTTTAACGGCTTTGAAAGAGTCATCCTCAGCTCTGACATAAACAATGGCTTGTTACAGAAAGCAGTAACACCTGCTTCCTTTGCCTCGTCTTCAATAATCAACGATAAATTCAGTACCTTTGCCCTCCTCGGAATTAATGCTGATAGCTCCGCCCATCATATCAACAATAGTCTTTGTGATAGCCATGCCCAGACCGGTTCCTTGTATGCCGCTGACTGTACTTGTCTTTTCACGTGTAAATTCTTCAAAGATAGTTTTCTGAAACTCCTTGCTCATTCCGATACCGTTATCCTTGATGCGAAATTCAAAGCCGGCAAGTCCTTCTACAGGCGAAGCTTTCTCAATAATACGGAATGAGATGCAGCCGCCGGCGGGCGTGAATTTTATAGCATTGGAAAGTATATTAAGCAGCACCTGATTCAGACGCAGCTTATCAGTAATAATATCCTCGTGGACAACATCCTGAGTATCTATGCACAATTCAAGCTGCTTTGAAGATACATTAGCCTGAATGATAGTTCTGAGATCATGTATAACATCAGGGAGATGCACATCATGTTCCTCCTATTGTCACCTTGCCGCTTTCGATACGGCTCATGTCAAGAACATCATTTATAAGCGAAAGAAGGTGCTGACTTGACGTTGTTATTTTTTTAAGATAATCCTGCACCTGCTCTTTATTATCGATATGTGACTCTGCAAGCGCAGTGAAGCCGACAATGGCATTCATCGGGGTTCTGATATCTCGGAAAAAGACTTGTGAGAATAGATAAATTCTTCGCAAGCTCACAGCTTTGCAGTATTTGCGGATACCAAAATCCGGAGACAAAAGATTTGTCGGTA
>ONVG01000189.1 GCA_900321195.1 uncultured Eubacteriales bacterium | reverse complement strand
CCGGAAAGACCTGACGAAGTACAACAACTTCATCAGCGACTTTGACCCGAACAATGACAAGGTATCGTTTGATGAGCTTCTGCCGATAGATAAATGGGCGCTCTTCAAGCTTGATGAGCTTAACAAAAAGGTACGCGACGGCTATGACCGCTTTGATTTCCACCAGGTATATGCGGCTATCCATAACTTCTGTGTCGTAGATATGTCCAACTTCTATTTTGACGTTCTGAAAGACAGACTCTACACCGAAAAGACAGACGGAAAGCTCAGAAGGGCAGCGCAGACAGCTATCTATACTATCCTTGACGCAATGGCAAGAATGATAGCTCCGATACTTGCCTATACCTCAGACGAGATATGGCAGTTCATGCCGCATGACAGCTCGGCAAATGCAGAGAATGTAATGTTCAACGATATGCCTGAGCTTACAGGCGCAGAGCTTGACGACAGCTTTATCGCTATGTGGGACAGGATACATGAAACAAGAGATATCGTCAAGAAGGCTATCGAGCCTGAGATAAAGGCTAAGAAGATACGCACATCACTTGAAGCAAAGATAACTCTTAAATGTTCAGGCGAGCAGTATGACTTCCTTAAAGATGCAGAAAAAGAGCTTGCAAGCTCATTTATAGTATCACAGGTAGATATAGTGAACGAAGCAGCAGACGGACTTGAAGTCACTGTTTCCGCAGCCGAGGGCGAAAAGTGCGAAAGATGCTGGATATACAGCAAGACTGTAGGCGAGCATCCGGTACACAAGACACTTTGCGCAAGATGTGCAGCTGTTCTTGAACAGGAATAATAAAAATAAAGGGAAACCCTATCCAAAGGTTTCCCTTTTGTTGATTTTATCAATGCGTGATGAAAGGAGACATAAAAATGCTTCTTACTTTGGTTTTGGCTTTTTCGGTGCTTATTGCCGGAATAGATCAGGCAATAAAATACTTTGTAGTTCAGGACCTTGCGCCTGTTAAAAAGACAGAGGTAATAGACGGGCTGTTTTCGCTTGTCTATGTTGAGAACAAGGGAGTAGCTTTCGGAATGATGCAGGATCATATATGGCTGTTTGCAGTCATAACAGTAATTCTTATAGCTGTACTTCTTATCCTGCTGCTTTCAAAAAAGCTTACCGGAAAGCTTTTTGTAACCTCTGTGATACTTCTCATAGGCGGCGGCATAGGAAACTTTATCGACAGGATAACAAGAGGATATGTAGTTGATTATCTTTCGGTATCATTTTTTCCGCCGGTGTGCAATTTTGCCGATTACTGTATAACTGTCGGCGCAGTCCTGCTGATAATATCCATGATAGTGGCTGATGTGAGCAAAAAGCCGTCAGACAAGCTCAAAGAAAAGGCTGCCGTGAATGAAGATAAGGACAAGGACTGAGCCGCTATGGAAAACAGGGAATATGAAGCAGGCAAAGAGTATTCGGGAATGCGGATAGACAAGTATCTTGCGGAGCTTGACAGTGAGCTTACACGTTCGGCAGTGCAAAAGCTGATAGATGATGAAATGGTCACAGTCAACGGTAAAGTGCCGCAGAAGAACATGAAGCTCAGAGAGGGCGACAGGATAATACTGACTGTACCCGAACCCATACCGCCGGAAGCTCTGCCTGAAAATATACCGCTTGATATAGTTTATGAGGACGGCGACCTTCTTGTTGTGAATAAGCCGAGAGGAATGGTAGTACATCCTGCGGCGGGAAATCCCGACGGTACTCTTGTAAATGCCCTGCTGTATCACTGCGGAGATTCTCTTTCGGGAATAAACGGGATACTCCGTCCGGGCATAGTACACCGTATAGATAAGGACACGAGCGGTCTGCTGATAGTTGCTAAGAATGACTTTTCGCACAGACTGCTTGCGGAGCAGATAAAGGAGCACAGCTTTACAAGGAAGTATCAGGCTGTTGTATGCGGAAACATAAAGGAGGACAGCGGAACGGTAAATGCGCCTATAGGCAGGCATCCTACAGACAGGAAGAAAATGACTGTAACGCTGAAAAATTCGCGCGAAGCGGTTACACACTACAGAGTGATAACACGCTACAGAGGATATACGCATGTTGAGCTTACTCTTGAAACGGGCAGGACACACCAGATAAGAGTACACATGGCTAATATGGGACATCCGGTTGCAGGCGACCCTGTTTACGGCGGAAAGAATTATCTCAAAAAGCTTGACGGACAGTGCCTTCATGCATATTATATATCGTTTTTGCATCCG
Organism: uncultured Eubacteriales bacterium; assembly: GCA_900321195.1. Classification (GTDB taxonomy): domain Bacteria; phylum Bacillota; class Clostridia; order Oscillospirales; family Acutalibacteraceae; genus UBA1213. Next base: position 827 of record ONVG01000189.1, on the reverse strand, counting down.
AGGACGAATGAAACGCTCACGCTTTCCGCGCCGCTCCCGCAGTACTTCACGGACTTTCTTAAAACACTTGAAGAAATATAAAAGCTCAGGCATGACAAGCTTTTCAGATGTTTGTCATGCCTGAGCTTTATTGTTGTGGATTGCTATGATAATGATATCTCGGAAAGAGACTTTATATATTTGTCCTTATCTTCGGTACGGCAGCATATAGCCGCAAGGTGATAGCCGTTTTTGACTATCCTGTATTTTTGCAGCTGACAGAATATATTTCCGTCATTGTCTGTCATTTCGGCTTTGCAGATAAGCTCCTTTTTGTTGTTTACGGTTATCTGTGCATCGGGATATTTTTTCAGGATGTACGCCCTTATCTGACGGTAGCTTACATCCTTTTCGGAAACAGCCTCTATCAGCAGAGTTGCCGTACCCGTGTCATTTTGCAGATAAACGCCGTATTCGGGTCTGTAGTCGTTCGATATTATATGGAATTCTTCGGGGAACGACACCGAAAGCGAAAGTATGCTCGTTTGATAGCTGAGATATTTTTTTGAAACTCTTTTTATGCCTTCTGGCAGAACAAAGGAATTTTCAATGATATGTTCCGGCTCGCTTGTTTGCTCATCTTGTGTTTCGGAGCTTGTTTTGTCGGGCGTCTCGGAGTTTTTTATTGTTTCGGTATCGTAGGAAGCTCTTGAGACCGACTGAGAATTCTGTGATGAGTCTTGATTTTTTTGTGAGCTTTTGTTTACGGGCGCAGTGCAGGCGCAAAGTGCCGCTGACAGCAAAACAGCCGTTATGATATATGCTCCGTGCTTCATTATCGTTCACCT
>ONVG01000154.1 GCA_900321195.1 uncultured Eubacteriales bacterium | reverse complement strand
GCCAAAACAATAATTGCTTTCGGGGTCTACCTGCTGGGTCTTGGTAATCTGCGACAAGTCTTTCTTACGCTCGTGCACATCCTTACCACGTTCCAACACGATGGGACGCAAGCCCAATTCTATCAGTCGTAGGGCTGCAAACAGTCCGCCAGGACCGGCACCGACGACAATCACCTGCGGTCGTCCACTGACATCCTGATAGTCCGTCACCACGTATTCGTCATCGGCAGGCGGCTCGTTGATATACACTCGCACTTTCAGATTGACAAAGATGGTCCGCTGGCGGGCATCAATGCTACGCCGCAATACACGCACCGAGGTAACGGTACGCACATCGAAGCCATACTCGTCGGCCAGGAAAGCACGCAACGACTGTTCGTTGGCGGCCACCTGCGGCAGCACTCGTATCTGATACTCGCTAACCATTCCGTTTACTCGTCGGTCTTGAAGAGGTCATTGACTTCCTCTATCTCGTCAGCATCAAACCACTTTGCCAGACGGTCCTTCGCTTTCTTCTGGATATCAGGGTCAATGTCCGTCATAAAAGGTATGACATCATCGGGCGTATAACCGAGAACGGCAAGCGCTCCGACAGCCTGTGAGATATTCGCAGCCGCAGAAACAACTGCCGCCGACGGCGCTCCCGAAGCTGTATTTTCCGATGCTATTCCAAGCTTTTTTATCTTGTCCTTCATTTCAAGTATTATTCTCTGTGCAAGCTTATTTCCCACACCGCTCGCCCTTGTAAGCATTTTGCTGTCACCCATAGATACGGCAAGTGCAAGCTGCTCCGGTCTAAGCTCGGATAAAATAGCCAAAGCCACCTTTGCTCCTACTCCGCTTACGGATATAAGAAGCCTGAAGCAGTTCATTTCATCGGGAGATGCAAAGCCGCAAAGCTCAACAGCATCTTCACGCACAAGCATATGTGTATAGAGCATAGCCTTTTCGCCCGTTCGCGGAAGCGTTCTTAATGTATTCATAGTCACAAAACATTTATAGCCTACTCCGCCGCACTCTATAACTACAAAGCTCTGCTCGGAATGTATAAGTGTCCCGTTAAGACTGTATATCATGGATAACTCACCCTTTTTCTTTCATTTTTCTGTTGAGCAGGTCACGCAGTCTCGTAGCCGAGCTTTGTGCATGGCAAATAGCTATTGCAAGCGCATCGGCGGTATCATCCGGACGAGGTACCTTTTCAAGTTTAAGAAGCCTTCTCGTCATCTCCATGACCTGCTGCTTATGCGCCTGACCGTAGCCTGTTACAGCCGTTTTGACCTGCAAAGGAGTATATTCGCTTATCGGAAGAGCGCTGTTCTGAGCTGCAAGGAGCGTAACTCCCCTCGCCTCTGCAACAGCGATAGCAGTTTTCTGATTGTTCTGGAAATACAGCTTTTCTATTGCCATTTCATCGGGAGCATTTTTTATTATCACGGAAACAAGTCCGTTATATATCTGCTGCAAACGCACCGGAAACGGCGTATCGGCATCTGTCGTTATTGCGCCGTAGTCAATAGAATAATATCTTCCGCCGCTGAATTCTATCACGCCATATCCGACTATAGCATAGCCGGGATCTATTCCCAATATCCTCATCCTGAAACTCCATTTTCTTTTTTATAGACAAATTTATTTTACCATATTTTTATCATTTATTCAAGTCGGCGGAGTGCCTCCAATTCGTGCCGGCAAGCTGCCGCTCCCAATTCGCGGCGGAGTGCCTCCGCAGTCGATTCGCGTTGTCGCTCACTCCGCCGGCGGCAAGCTGCCGCTCCCGATTCGCGTTGTCACTCACTCCGTTCCGCTCTGATTGCAGACCAAACATTTTATCCACGCGAAACAAGCTATATAATATTAGGTGCGGCAAAGCTTGATAGAAAAAAGAACTTGTAAGTTTTGATACAATAGCCGTAAAGCGCACCGCCGGCAAGCTGCCGGTTCCGATTCGCGTTGTCGCTCGCTCCGCTCCGCTCTGATTGCAGACCGTAACTTTATTCACGCGGCGCAAGCTTTGCATCAGGTATTAGGTGCGGCAAAGTTTAATAGAAAAAAGAACTTATAAATTTTGATATAATAGCCGTAAAGCGCACCGTAAGGGGCGTGTCGGCGGACGCAGGAAACCGGCGCTCGTGCGCCGCCGCACCGGATGTGCGTGCATAGCAGTAGAAATTAATGTAAAGTAAGCGCGCTTTACCGCGCGTGAACGTAATCGACAGCGGAGGCACTCCGCTGGTTGAAAAAAATTTTGGTATGAGGTATAATTTTTTGGAAAGGGAGATGATATTGATGAAATATACTACATTGCTTATGGATGCGGATGATACTATATTTGATTTTCCGAAATGCGAATATAATGCGCTGAAAAATACACTTGAAAGCTTCGGGCTTGTATTCAGCGACAGAATACACGAAAATTTCAGTGAGATAAATTCTGCATTGTGGAAAAAATTCGAGATGAACAGGATAACACGTTCGGAATTGAGAGTAAGACGCTTTTCCGAACTTCTGAAAAAATGCTTTGAGGGCTTTGAAAATGCGGAGCTTTTAGCTGATAAGTATGTTGATATGCTGGCGCTTGAAGCGATATTCATAGACGGAGCAGAACAGGCACTGGAAAATCTCGGCAGACATTATGAGATATATATAATAACCAACGGACTCAAAAAGGTGCAGTACAGCCGCTTTGAAATATCCGATATATATAGATTCATAAAAGGACATTTCATATCAGATGAGCATGAAGTGCAAAAACCGCAGAAGGAATTTTTTGATACGGTTCTTGAAAATATAAACGAAAAGGATAAAAGCAGAGTGCTTGTTGTCGGCGACTCACTTACATCCGATATGCAGGGCGGAAGAAATGCGGGACTTGATACCTGCCTTTACGACCCGAAGGATAAGGTAAGTATGCCGCATGAACTTTGCGACTTTAAGATAAAAAAACTTGAAGATATTATGACACTGTAAAGGGTGAGTATATGCCGGAATTTGTAGTCGGTGAAAATTTTGAGGGTATAAATGTCCAGAGCTTTTTAAGAAAGCACTGCAGCGTTTCGGCGCGGCTGCTTTCAAGGCTTAAAAGGACGGAAAACGGTATCACAAGAAACGGTGAGCATGTAAGGAGCATTGATATACTTCACAGCGGTGATGTTGTTGAGATATCATTTCCGCAGGATGATATAAATATAACTCCGGTGGAGATGCCGCTCGATATCGTTTATGAAGACAGTGATATTATCGTTATAAATAAACCGCCGTATATGCCTGTGCATCCCGTACACGACCATCAGCTTGATACGCTTGCAAACGCCGTGATATTCTACAGCAGACAAAAAGGGGAGAACTATGCATTCAGGGCGGTGAACCGTCTTGACAGGGACACATCGGGACTTGTCCTTATCGCAAAAACAGGATATGCACATACTTATCTTGCAAAGCATACCGAAAAGCTTTATACTGCGCTTTGTGAGGGAGAGCTTGTCGGAAGCGGCACTATAGACGCGCCGATAAGATTAAAGCCCGGTCATACGATACAGCGTGAAACAGGAGAGGGCGGAGTACATGCGGTAACTCATTATAAAGCCGTGAAATATATGTACGGTCACACACTTCTGGAGCTTAGCTTGGAAACAGGCAGGACTCACCAGATACGCACACATCTTTCAAGTATAGGTCATCCCCTTGCAGGAGATGACATGTACGGAGGCTCGCTCGAATTTTTTCAAAGACAGTGCCTGCACTGTTCAAGGCTCATTTCAGAACATCCGATAACGCATGAAAAGCTGACTCTGAACAAGCCGCCGGAGGACTGGTTTGAAGAAATACGCAAAAAAATATTATGATACAGTCATGTTTTCATGAGCGCGGACATATATTTTAATATATCATTGCTTGGTTGATACATATATTTGAAAAAGCCCAAAGCCAAATGCTTTGGATATCCGGACTCAGACAAAAAGCAATGACAAAAAACAATAAAGGAAAAAGGTAAGAAAAACCGTACTGTTATACGCTCACAAAATCGGCTCGCGGGAATAAAATATAG
>ONVG01000148.1 GCA_900321195.1 uncultured Eubacteriales bacterium | reverse complement strand
ATAATATTGTCACCAAATAATTTTATATCCCATATACCGCCGGTGGCATTTCTGAAACCGACTATTAAATTATTGTTGATGTCCTTGAAATACCTTATGTGTATCACGGTATTTTCAAGCACGAGCCTTTCAGCATATTCAAGACCTGAGCGGAAGGGAAGTCTTGATACTACCTCACCCGTAGGCGACACAACGCCGACAGACACCTTATCAAATGCGGGACCGAAAATTATAGCCGAAAAAGAGGCTCCCTGCTCACCGACCTTTATACCTATGCTCTCAACGGTACTGCTTGCCCTTATCTTTCCCTGAGTATGATGCTTTGCGTTTGACTCGTTTCCTGCCGCTGTAACAAAAGCAACTCCTGCTCTCTGGGAAACAAAGGATATATAGTCCTCGAACATTGTATTGCCGTCATGCGCGCTGGTATTCGAGCCCATGCCTATGCATATAACAACGGGCATATTGAATTCTGCCGAGCTGTCGAGTATATATTTTATCGCCAAAAGAAAATCCGATGATTCATATAAATTCGGGTCATCCTTTGAAAGAAGATATCTGTTTATATAGTAATCCCTTGCTCGTCTGAGCTTTACGGCTATTATGCTTGATTTCGGCGCTGCGCCCATATAATTTCCCGTTTCGTTGGCTGCTGCGACTGATGCAAGAAATGTTCCGTGTCCGTCCTCGTCTGCTGACGGAACAACAGTATAGGGTCTGTCGGAATTTATGGCTGCGTTTATCTGTTCATTGCTGTAATCCGAGCCGAAATATATGCCACGACTTCTTTCTCCGTCTACAGTCTGATCCCACAGCTTCAGTATCTTGCTTGAACCGTCCTCGAACTGAAAGGCTCTCTTTGTATAGTCTATTCCCGTATCTATTATACCGATTATGACTCCCCGTCCGGAAAGGTCAAGGAAAGGCTGATTCAGAACCTGAGTTATGCCGCTGCGGTCGTTGCCAACGCTGTCAAGCGGCGACATTATCTTAGGATAGAACGACAAAAAGTCACTTCCGAGATCCATAAGCAGCCCTTGTATATATTTCTCGTTCGTATAAACTATCATATAATTGTTTGCGAACTCTGTGCCGAAATGCAGATACGGCTTGTCCCTTGCGTATTCACGGAAACGGGCTGTATTTATTACCTGAAAGTCAACTGTAGTCGGAAGCTTTACATATTCCTCAAGAGAAAGACTGTCCTCGTCTGTCATGATATCCGCCATAGATCGCTGCCACCCCATTTATATCTTTTCATATATTCAAAGGTTTCCGCAAGACAAAGCCGTCCGTAGCCGAATGTAAGATTAGGATAGCTTATCCCCTGTGAACGTGACGCGCCGAGCCTTAAAAATGCCTTTATCCTCTCGCCGTAGAGAAAAGGAGAATTTTTGTTTACTATCCCCCATTCCATCATTAATGCCGCCGAGCCTGTGACAAACGGCGCCGCAAAGCTCGTACCGGTAAATGAATCATAGCCGCCGCCCGAACGCGCAGAGATTATATTCACAGCCGGCGCAGCTATATCGGGATATATATTGTTCTCCCGACTGCCCGTACCCGAAAAGCCTGCTATACTGCCCAGCCTGTCATTATAGCCCGATACCCTTATGACCTTTTCTGCAGTTGCAGGAAGTGTTATCGTATTTGAAACAGACGGGTCTGTAAAATATGTCTTTGCGCCGACTTCTTCAAGCGTCGGTAGCCACATATCGACAGTACCGTCAACAACAGCCGATGAAATTATCCTGAGCCGCCAGAGTCCCGGACGTATAGTTCCGCTCTCTGTCCGAACATCAAAATATATCTCCTGTTCTGCCGAATATCTGCTCGGCTGCCCGTATATCACAGTAAGCAGGGTGTTCTCATTTCTGACTGTCTTTATCTGATTTTCCACATTTATCACTCCGGAGGAATATCCGTTTGGAAATATCAGCTCTACGCCGAAGCTGTCCGCAAAATTTTTCCAAAGTGATATATAAAAGCTTTCAAGTCCCGATGCGCTGAAAAATTCTATCTCCTTTGTCTGATTTGAAGCTATCCTTCCGCTGTAGTGATGTCCTGCCGAGCCTTCGTTTCCTGTCGGGACGACGATAGAGGTTTTCCACTCGTCAGCCATATCTCCCAAAAATTCCTCAAAAAGAGAATCGCCCTTATGTGAGCCGTTGTTCATGCCAAAGCTCAGATTTATCGCAGCAGGCATTTTAAGCTCCTGTGCCCTATCGATAACATATCTTACGGCTCTCATCAATTCAGTCGTAAGCGCAAAGGACTCTCTGTCACCCCGTCCGACCTTTACGGCTATTACAGACGCTTTCGGCGCAGCGCCCATATTCTCTCCGTATGACGACCTGCCGTTGCCTGCCGCTATTCCAGCAACGGCTGTACCGTGTCCTGCAATATCCCTTGACGGAATGATATCGAACGGCTCAGGCTCGGAAAGCGCTGCGTTTATCTCTGCCGCTGTGTATTCCGTTCCCTCGTTGAAGCCATTGGGAGGATTCCCCTGTATCGTCTGATCCCACAAATAGAGTATGCGTGTTGAACCGTCCTCGTTACGAAAATCTATGTGCGTATAGTCTATTCCCGAATCTATCACAGCGACTATAACGCCGTTTCCGGAAAGTCCTTCCCTGTTCTGTACCGTGCTTATGCATGAAGCTGTCAGATCATAGCCTGTATCGATAAAAAGCTTTTTCGGCAGCTCTATGTCCTCTATCTCCGTGAACTCATAAAGCAGCGGTATGCTGCTCCTTTCAATATCGATTATTGCATAATCCGATGAAAGCAGCTCAGCAGAACCGCCCACACTTTCAGCCACACTGTAAATATCGCCGCTGAACTTAACGATGACCTCCACATTATCACCCCGTTCGTACTATAATTATGTATCATGCATTATGAATTATGAATTTTAAGCAACAAAAAAACAGGCATGGCGCTATGCCATACCTGTAATTTTTGACGAAGCAGCGATCAAGCCTGCTCTTCCTTCATTTTTGCGAAACACTCGCTGCAATAAACAGGGCGATCCTCGCGTGGCTTAAACGGAACTCTTGCTTCCTTTCCGCATGAAGCACAAACGCCTGTGAACATTTCACGCTCAGGCTTTACTGCATTTTTTCTTGCATCACGGCAAGCCTTGCATCTCTGCGGCTCATTCTCGAAGCCCTTTGATGCATAAAATTCCTGTTCGCCGGCTGTGAAAACGAATTCAGCGCCGCATTCCTTGCAGATGAGAGTCTTATCCTCGTACATTTGATTTACCTCGCTTTGGTATAATTATAAATTTTCGCCCTCGGACGGAATTGCACCGCCACCTTTGATTTTTATTTAAAGTCAACGCTCTCCTTATATAAGCTACATCGGGCATATTTCAGGGTCATTTTCTGACCCTCAGTTTTTTTCTTATTCTCTGCATTGCATTGTCACAGGATTTTCTGCTTATCCCAAGAATTTTTGATATCTCATCATAGCTCTTGCCTTCAATATAAAGCTCCAATACCTCTGACTCCGTTTTTGAAAGCTCCCTCTTGATATGATACTGAAGGCTCTCAAACGTTTCACGGATAACAAAAGCTGTTTCAGGCTCTGTTTCGGGCGCTGACGGGACATACTTTACATCCTCAAATGAGCAATGCTCATTGTTCAGCTTATTCCTGTCCGACTGAAAGGCTCTGACAGCAGAGATTATCTTATTTCTTATGCATACGCCTGCATAAGTGCGGAATGAAGCCTTTCCTTCGGCATCATACGATTTGACCGCATTCAAAAGACCCAAAAATGCCTCCTGAAAGAGATCGTCAGGTTCCATGCCGCTGCCGTAAAATTCCGAAGCTCTGTAGCGTATGATAAAAAAATATCTTGACGAAAGCTCCCGGAAAGCTGCCTCATCACCGGATCTGTAAAGAGTGACAAGCTCCCGATCGGTAAGCCCGGAAAGCTCTTTGTCTGATCTATTTTTGAGCATTCCCACACCTCTCCAACATCCATATTATTCATCATACACTATTTTTTACAATAAGTCAATGATTTTTTATATTTTAATCAGGGTTTTTGAACGAGTTAATTTTTTATGAACATTTTTTCAACTTGGTATGAAATTTGATTTTTTTCAAAGTAAATTGCAATTAATGTGACTTAATACATTGCTTAAATCGAGCAAATAAACCTAAATTTTGAGAAACACTAACATTTATTTATAAG
>ONVG01000146.1 GCA_900321195.1 uncultured Eubacteriales bacterium | reverse complement strand
AGAACAACCAGTTCGGCGCTCAGCAGAACCAGTTCAACCCGAACAACCAGTTCGGCACTCAGCAGAACCAGTTCAACCCGAACAACCAGTTCGGCACTCAGCAGAACCAGTTCAACCCGAACAATCAGTTCAGCGCTCAGCAGAACCAGTTCAATCAGAACAACCAGTTCGGCGCTCAGCAGAATCAATTCAATGCTCCGCAGCAGCCTGCTGCACCAAAGCCTAAAACAAATAAATATCAGGGCTTTGGAGATTTCAGCTTCAATGATGATTTCGATAATTAATACACTTATTATCCGGCAGCTGCGCAAAACAGTGCAGCTGCCCATTTATGCACCAACAAAAAAGCGCCACTTTCAAAGTGACGCTTTTTTGATAAGCATGGATATTATTTGCTGCTCTCGCTTTTGTTATTGCTTTCGAGCTTCTTGGCTGCTTCATCAAGTTTTGAAACATCCATTTCTTCGCCGTTCAGACCTTTTTTCAATTCGCTTACTATATCATCAAACTGTTTTCTGTCTTCTTTACTCATGCTCTGAGCGATAAAGCTGTTGTCACCGTTGTTTGCATAGTCTGTTATCAATGACATAACGCCGACAGTAGCGCTGATACCTATAGAAGCAATAATTGAGAGTATGCCGAAGACTATACCTGTTATAGCCATACCTTTGCCGCCGTGCTTTTTACCCATAACACCCAAAACTATTGCAGCTATTGCAACAGGCAAAGCGATAACAGCACATGCTACGTTTACAGGACCGTAGAAATTGACCGGTGTACCCTTGATAGGCTCAAGAGGTATAAGTGCAACTATAAGGAGTATCACAGCTATAGCTGCAAGTACGAGTGAGATAATAGATTTTGTTTTCTTTTCTTCCATTTTAATTGTCCTCCATTTGTTATTTAGTTGAGTAATATGCCAATCGAATAGTATCACACTATTTTCTATAAGTCAACACATATTTAAAAATTTGTTAAAATGCCTTATTTAAAAATATTTTTATTATTTTTTTTTAGTGACATAAGAAGCTTTACATGATATAATTAATTATAAAAGTTTAAAGGAAGTGTGTATCAATGACTAAAAAAAANNNGCAGAAAAGAGTGAAGATACGCTGTACCTTATCACCCGAAAAAGACCCAAAGGTATATTGAGGATAATATTCAGCCGTTTTCTTATAATATTTGTATTGTTTGCTTTGCAGATACTGCTTTTTGTGTCGATATTTGATCTTAGTGAAACTATAAATGGACTGGGACCTGTTTCTTTGTTTGTTATGTTATTTATACTCGGTATGTTCTTCCATTTATTCAGAAGTGATATGGACTCTACTGCAAAGCTTACATGGCTTTTGCTTATGTTTATGTTCCCTTTGCAGATATCCGTACTGCTGTGGATGACTGAAAAGCATATCGGACACAGAAAAATAGAAAGAAGGCTTGCACAGCTCAATAAAAAAAGCCGCGGCAAGCTAAAATATGATGAAAGCCTTCTTTCAAAGGAGGATATAATATCATCCGGTACCAAAAATCTTTGCAGTTATCTTAAAAAAAGCGGTGATTTTCCGCTTTATAAAAACACTATGGTAACATATTTCCCTCTTGGCGAGGATAAGTTCAAGGCCATGTTAGAGGAGCTTAAAAAGGCGGAAAAATTCATATTCATGGAGTACTTCATAATAGACGAAGGCTATATGTGGGGAAGCATTCTTAAAATACTTGCAGAAAAGGCAAAGCAGGGCGTTGATGTAAGAGTGATGTATGACGGAATGTGCGAGATGTCAACACTTACATACGACTATCCGAAAAGAATGGCTAAATTGGGAATAAAGTGCAAGTCCTTTTCAAAGCTTATGCCTTTTATATCAACGAGCTACAACTACCGTGACCACAGAAAAATTCTAATTATAGACGGTAAAACAGCATTCAACGGCGGTGTGAATCTGGCGGATGAATACATAAATCATGTAGAGCGTTTCGGACACTGGAAGGATACTGCGCTAATGCTGAAGGGTGAAGCTGTTGACGGCTTTACAAGAATGTTCCTCCAGATGTGGTATCTGACAGAATATTACGATGAATGGGATAAATATCTCAACTGCTCCGAGCCCGCAGAAAGTGACGGCTATGTAATGCCTTATGCCGACTCGCCGCTTGATAAATATAAGGTAGGCGAAAGCGTATATTCAGATATACTCTACAGCGCAAAAAAATATGTACATATAATGACGCCTTATCTCATACTCGATAATGAAATGGAGACAGCTCTCAAATATGCCGCTGAGAGAGGTGTTGACGTAAAACTTATACTTCCCGGAATACCGGACAAAAAACCTCCCTATGCGCTGGCAAAGGCTCATTATCAATATCTTATTGACGCAGGTGTTAAGATATATGAGTATACACCCGGCTTTGTACATGCAAAGGTGTTTATATGTGATGACATAAAGGGCGTAACGGGCACTATAAATCTTGACTACCGCAGTCTTTACCATCATTTTGAATGTGCGACATATCTTTATAAGACCTCATGTATCTATGACATGGAGGATGATTTTCAGAATACACTTAAAATGTGCAGAGAGGTAACGCCCTGGACAATAAAGAAGGAAAAACTATCATATAAAATAGGCGGCGGAATAATGCGCCTTTTCGCTCCCCTGCTTTGACAAAAATATCAAATATCAGCCTTTTGTGTGGAAAACTTTCGGTATTGACTTTTATGCCTTTTATGGTATAATGAGGTATTAAATAAACGCATAATAAGATAAGAAAATGAGAGAATTTAAGAATGGGGGAGTTTATAGGATGCTGCACACAAACTATAATGAAAAATTCGGAAAAGAGGGTCTGACCTTTGATGATGTTCTTCTTATTCCGGGTGAGTCAAATGTTCAGCCAAAGGATGTCGATGTAAGTACATACCTTACCAAGAAGATCAAGCTCAACACACCGCTTATGACTGCCGCTATGGATACCGTTACCGAAACAAGAATGGCTATCGCTATTGCTCGTGAGGGCGGTATAGGCATAATCCACAAGAATATGTCTATCGAACAGCAGGCAGATGCAGTTGACAGAGTAAAGCGTTCGGAAAACGGCGTTATCGTCAATCCGTTCTTCCTTACTCCTGAGCATTATGTAAATGATGCAAACAAGCTCATGTCAAAGTATAAGATATCAGGTGTTCCGATATGTGAGAACGGAAAGTTGGTAGGCATAATAACAAACCGTGACCTCAGATTTATGGACGAAAGCGATTACAGCCAGAAGATATCTCAGGTTATGACAAGAGAAAATCTTGTTACCGCTCCTGTAGGCACAACACTCTTAGATGCACAGCAGCTTCTTAAACAGCACAAAATAGAAAAGCTTCCCCTTGTTGATGACGAGGGCATACTCAAAGGTCTTATAACAATAAAGGATATAGAAAAATCCGTACAGTATCCAAACAGCGCAAGAGATGCAAACGGCAGACTTCTCTGCGGCGCAGCTATCGGCGGTACTCCGGATGTGCTTGAACGTGTAGAGGAGCTTATAAAGGCTCAGGTCGATGTGCTTGTGCTTGACTCCGCTCACGGTCATAACAACAATATAATAAATTCCGTAGCCAAAGTAAAGAAGGCATTTCCGGATGTTCAGCTTATTGCAGGCAACATCGCTACGGCAGAGGCTGCAAAGGCTCTTATCGACGCCGGCGCAGACTGCGTAAAGGTAGGTATAGGCCCCGGCTCTATCTGTACTACAAGAATAGTTGCAGGTATAGGCGTTCCGCAGATAACAGCTATATTTGACGCTGCAAACGAGGCTTCAAAGTACGACATACCCGTTATCGCAGACGGCGGCGTTAAGTACTCCGGCGATATCGTAAAGGCACTTGCAGCAGGCGGCAGCGTTGTAATGATAGGTTCACTCGTTGCAGGCTGTGAGGAGTCTCCCGGTGAGAGCGAGATATATCAGGGCAGACAGTTCAAGGTCTACAGAGGTATGGGAAGCCTTGGAGCTATGGGCAGAGGCAGTGCCGACAGATATTTCCAGTCAGGCAATAAAAAGCTCGTTCCCGAAGGCGTTGAGGGTCGTGTTCCTTACAAGGGACCGCTTTCCGATACTATCTATCAGCTCATGGGCGGTCTCAGAGCAGGCATGGGTTATACAGGCTGTGCAAATATTCAGGAGCTGCACGACAAGGCTAAGTTCGTAAGAATAACAGGCGCAGGTCTTAAAGAGAGTCATCCCCATGATATACAGATAACAAAAGAAGCACCGAACTATTCATATAACGGCTGATAATTTAACGGCAGGTACATTTTTATGTGCCTGCCGTTTTGCAAAGGAGGGATATATTTGTTCGGGAAAAAATTCGTTACTGAACGGCTTATCATAAGAGAATACAAAAATAAAGACCTGCAGGGCTTTCTTAATGTTGTAAGACAGCCCGAAATATACGCCACTACCTATGGCATACCTAAAAATTACACTATGTATATGGCTAAATACTGGTTCAGGATGATAAAGAAAAACATGCACGAGGGTACAGCATATGAATTTGCCGTACTTCTCAGGGACAGCAAAAAATATATAGGCAATGTCGGACTTATAAATATCACCAATGAGCATAACCATGCAGACATCTCATATTATATAGACAGAGAATATATGAATATGGGATATGCTTCCGAAGCGGCAAGAGAGATGCTCAGATACGGCTTTGGAACTTATGGCTATAACAAGATATCAGGCGTGTGCATGAGCTGCAATCCTGCGTCAAGGCGTGTTATGGAGAAAATAGGCATGAGCTATGAAGGAACTCTGCGTCAGGAGCTTTTTAAGGATGGAACTTATTATGATATCGACAGATTATCAATATTAAAATCGGAATATTACAAAACGTAAAGTTGAAAAAGCAAGTTTTCAACATCAAAATGTTGAATGAGTTAAAAACATATTACAAAATGTAATTTTTATCCGAAATATTACGGAAAAATATGCCTTGATTTTTAAAAATGCAATATATGTAGTATGTATTTTTCAAAAATAATTCTTTCAGCTCAAAATATTGGTTTCAACCGGCGTGTTAAGAAGTTTTCCACCTTTTCAACATTTAAATGTTGAAAACTTTGATTTACGGTTAAAAAGCTTTTTTATGGCGTAAAATAATACAGAATGTAGAACTGTATCAAAAAGCAAACAGAGATATTATACTTAAAGTAAATATATTACATCAAGTATAAAAAAAGAAAAATAAATTTGCAGAAAGCACTTGACAATAAGCGCATTGCAAGGTATAATAATTAAGCTGACTGTTGGTTCAGCAAATATGGCGGCATAGCTCAGTTGGCTAGAGCATTCGGTGCTGACTGTTGGTTCAGCAAATATGGCGGCATAGCTCAGTTGGCTAGAGCATTCGGTTCATACCCGGAGTGTCGTAGGTTCAAGTCCCACTGCCGCTACCATAAACGCAATATCGGCAAAAGCCGATATTGCTCACTCCGGCCCGGTGGTCAAGCGGCTAAGACACCGCCCTTTCACGGCGGTAACACGGGTTCGATTCCCGTCCGGGTCACGCTTCAAGACTAAGGCAAGAAATTCAGGTTTCTTGCCTTATATCTTTATTTACGGTTATCCTCCGATAAACGCACAGGGGACTATGCTTTTATCGGAAGATAATCTTGGGTATGAAGATCATCTTCTTAAGCACTACAAGACTATTTTATCCTTTACTAAGGTTCAGCGATGACCAGCCCACGCAATACTGCGGTTTATGGGTTTTGCACATAGCCTGTCTTAACGACAGTCACAGTTTAGTTTCTCGCTTACTTTGAAGTAAGTATTAAACAGGATCAAGTCCTTACCCGGTACTGAAAGGTAGCAACAGAAGCAAAATGGTCTGTTGGCTCGCTCGGCTTGAGATCAGCGTTATGGCATAGCTGTTATTCAGTGACCTTTGTATCTTCGGTCTTGTTGCTTGTATTCTGTTTTTATGGTTAAGAGTAAATAGGGTTTGGGTTCCGTTATTTGCTCTTGTTTCAGCACACAGGTTAATACTTATGCACTGAAACAAAAACAAAAAAATAC
>ONVG01000144.1 GCA_900321195.1 uncultured Eubacteriales bacterium | reverse complement strand
AAGCGTGCAGACGGTCAGTTTGTACTTGCAGGAAACATTCTTGTAAAGCAGCGTGGTACACACATCCACCCCGGCAATAATGTAGGCCGCGGTTCTGATGATACACTCTTTGCTAAGGTAAGCGGCACAGTTAAATTTGAGCGTTTCGGCCGTGACCGCAAGCAGGTATCTGTTTACGCTGTTGAGCAGTAATAAACTACAAAGTAAAACGGAGCTTCGGCATTTTTTGTCGAAGCTCTTTTTATTTATCCTATTCCCCGTTACTTTCTTGAATATGATGCAAAAAAGTGTTATAATAAAATAAAGAACGGAGGGCGATACCTGTGAACAAGGAAAAACGAATAGTTATGCTGAAGCTTGATGTTATATTCAAGCGTGTTTTCGGAAATGCAAAAAATGAAAAGATAATAGCGGCATTCATATCCGACCTTCTTGAAATACCTCGTCAGGATATCAAGGCAATATATATCAATAATGTTGAGCTTGCACCCGAATATCTCGACCAGAAGTTCAGCAGGCTTGATATAAAAATGGATGTCAACGGAAAAATAGTAAACATAGAAATGCAGGTGAACCGTGAGCCGGCATTCAAAGAACGTACTCTGTTCTACTGGGCAAAGCTTTACAGTGAAGAGCTTAAAACCGGAGATGAATACGGCGAGCTGAAACAGACTATATGTATCAATATCATAAACTTTGACCTTTTTGATTGTGATGATTACCACTCGCATTTCAGGATACTGGAAAATGAACGCAATGAACTGCTCACAGATAAATTTGCGATACACTTTTTTGAATTGAAAAAGCTCGGCAAATTCAAAAAGAGCAGACGTATGGAGGATTGGCTTGACCTCATAAATGCAGAAACGGAGGATGATCTTATGGAAATTCAGAACAAATCATTAATTCCGGAAGTTCAGGATACTATAGTAATGCTTCGTGAGCTGAATGCGGATGAAAAGGTACGTCAGGAGGCATACTACCGTGAAAAGCGTCTGCATGATGAAGCTACAGCGTTAGGCAATGCAAGGCGTGAAGGCAGAGCGGAAGGCAGAGCGGAAGGCAGAGCGGAAGGCAGAGCAGAAGGCAGAGCGGAAGGCAGAGCAGAAGGCAGAGCAGAAGGCAGAGCAGAAGGCAGAAAAAGCGCTTTATCAGAAATAGCCGAAAGAATGAAAAAAATCGGTTATACAAACGAACAGATAAACGCTTTGCTTGGTGAACAAAAGGAATACAGTAATTAAGGAGGAAAGAATTTGTTCGTAGATATAGCTAAAATATTTATAAAAGCGGGTGACGGAGGCGACGGCGCTGTTGCTTTCCACAGAGAAAAATACGTTGCTTCGGGAGGTCCCGACGGGGGCGACGGCGGCAGAGGCGGAAATATAGTATTCGTTGCTGATACTAACCTCTCTACTCTTGCTGATTTCAGATACAAAAGAAAATATATCGCGCCAAAGGGCGAAAACGGCAAAGGCGGCCGCTGCAACGGTAAAAAAGCAGATGACCTGATAATAAGAGTCCCAAAGGGAACTGTAGTCAAGGAAGCCGAAACCGGAAGGATACTTGCAGATATTTCAGACAGTGAACCTGTTATCGTTGCAAAAGGCGGCAAAGGCGGCTGGGGAAATATCCACTTTGCAACTCCTACAAGACAAACTCCCCGTTTTGCAAAACCGGGTATGCCTGGTGAAGCTTATGAGGTACAGCTTGAATTGAAGCTGCTTGCAGATGTCGGTATTGTCGGCTTTCCGAATGTGGGCAAATCAACATTGATATCTGTCGTAAGTGAAGCAAAACCAATAATAGCGAATTATCATTTTACCACTATAACTCCTGTTCTCGGCGTTGTAAGAATGGGTGACGGAACATCTTTTGTAATGGCGGATATCCCCGGTCTTATCGAGGGCGCACATGACGGTCTGGGTCTCGGACATCAGTTTTTAAGACATGTTGAGCGCTGCCGTCTTCTTGTCCATATAGTTGACGTTTCCGGAAGCGAAGGCCGTGACCCGAAACAGGACTTTGAAACCATAAACAATGAGCTGAAAAGCTTTGACCCTGAAATAGCAAAACGTCCGATGATAGTCGCAGGAAACAAGTGTGATCTTACTGACGATGAAACTGTCGAGGATTTCAAAAAATATGTTGAAGCCAAAGGATACAAATTTTTCCCGATAATGGCGGCTATATCATATCAGGTCGAGCCTCTTCTCAAAGAAATACAGGAACAGCTCTCCAAGCTGCCGCCTATCGTCCGTTATGAAGCAGAAGCCGCTCCTGTGATACCCGAAGAAGAAATAGGAAAACAAAAGGTAACTGTCACTCATCACGACGGTGTATATTTTGTCGAGGGTGAATGGCTGCTCAGACTTCTCAGAACGATAAACTTTGACGATTCTGAGTCATTGCAGTATTTCCAGCGTGTACTCATAAGCTCCGGCGTTATCGATGCACTCAAAGAGGCAGGAATAAACGAGGGTGATACCGTAAGCATGTATGACCTTGAATTTGATTTTGTCGAATAACGGAGGAATATGGATTTGTCAAGACTAACGATATATGACTGTGAGCCAAAGCAGTTAAGTCCGCTTACCCTTGCATTTATAGGCGACGGGGTTTTTGACTTATTCGTGCGCGAGGAGATAGTCTGCTCTGCAAACCGTCCTGTAAAGGAGCTTAACAAGCTAAAGGTGGAGCGTGTACGATGTGAAGCTCAGGCAAGGCTTTTTGAAAAAATAGAGCCTGACCTTACCGAAGAAGAGCTTGATATCTTCCGCAGAGGACGAAATGCACATACCTCTCACACACCAAAAAATGCATCATCCTATGACTACCACACTGCAACCGGACTTGAAGCGCTTTTCGGATTCCTCTATCTTTCCGACAGGACCGAAAGAATACGCGCTCTTATAAAAATATCACAAAATTAAGCATCCCCTTTCGGAATGTATCTGTTCCGGAAGGGGATATTTTATATCAGACATCTTTTAAAGCTTTGTACTTTCAATTATCTTTTCGGCAGCCTTTATGCCGTCAACAGCCGCAGACATTATGCCGCCGGCATAGCCTGCACCCTCTCCGCAGGGATAAAGTCCTCTCATAGAAACAGACTGCATCGACTCATCCCTTGATATACGCACAGGTGATGAGCTTCTGCTCTCAACGGCTGTAAGTACGGCATCTCCGTATGCAAAACCGCTAAGACGCTTATCCATCATAATAAGTCCCTCACGCATTGAGTCTGTCATAAACTGCGGAAGACATTCATCAAGTGATGCAAGAGTATATCCCGGACGATAGCTCGGTATTACCGAGCCTAAAGCTGCGGACTTTTGTCCTGCCAAAAGGTCGCATACTCTCTGTACGGGCGCATGATAGTTACCGCCGCCGAGTGCAAACGCTTTTTCCTCAAGGCTTCTCTGTAATGCAACGCCTGCAAGAACATCTGTACTGCCGAAATCATCTGTTGATATACCGACAAGCAGGGCTGAATTTGCATTCGTCTTGTCACGGGCAAATTCACTCATGCCGTTAGTGACAAGTCTGCCCTCTTCGCTTGCCGCAGCAACCACCGTTCCGCCCGGACACATACAGAATGTATATACTCCCCTGCCGCCTGATGTATGTACGGCAAGCTTGTAGTCTGCCGCCGTAAGATACGGACTTTCGCAAAAGCTCCCGTACTGGCTTTTATTTATCATGCTTTGAAGATGCTCTATCCTTACGCCCATAGCAAAAGGCTTTTGCTCCATGTGTATTCCTTCACTTTTCAGCATATCGAATGTATCACGGGCACTGTGACCTACAGCAAGAACAAGGTCATTTGTATCAAGCGAAAATTTTTCTCCGCTTTTCTCAAATACCGCTCCCGTGAGTCTGCCGTCAGAGGCTTTCAGTGATGTAAGCTTTGTTTCAAACATCACCTCTCCGCCGAGTGATATTATCTTTTTGCGGATATTCCTGACTGTCGTTTTCAGCATATCCGTACCGATATGCGGCTTTGCAAGATAAAGTATCTCCTTCGGCGCACCGTTTTCGGCAAATTCAGTCAGCACCTTTCTTATCCTTGCATCTTTAGTTCCTGTATTGAGCTTTCCGTCAGAAAACGTGCCTGCTCCGCCCTCACCGAACTGTACATTTGATGAAGTATCAAGTATTCCCAAGGTCTGAAATCTCTCAACATCCCTTGTTCTGCTGTCAACATCACGGCCGCGCTCTATAACTATCGGGCGTTGTCCGGAATATGCGAGTATCAGCGCCGCCACAGGAAGCTCGTATTTATATTCATCCACGACAGCCGCGCTCCTGCATTTCGATGCAGCCGACTTCTCATCCCTGTCTACAGCGACATCAACAGCCGCCTTGAACATTATCTGCTGTTTTTTTCTTGCGTCAATGCTGCGCTTATAAAGCGATGCCGACACTATATGCTGTACGCCTATTCCAAGCTTTTTCGCCGCTGCCCTTTTAAGCGTTTCATCATCATAATCAAGCGGCAGCGATATCTCATTTATCCTTATCATATTATCCACCGTTTCACGAAATATTTTTTATGCTCCCTGCTGCCTTCAATGCACTTCCTACAGCAAAATGCAGATTAAATCCGCCGCAGTCGCCGTCAGCGTCAAGAAGCTCTCCGCAGATATAAAGTCCCCTGTACTTCCTTGAACAAAGCGTCTGCGGCTCGATATATCTTGAATCGATACCGCCTGCGCTGACCTGAGCTGTCTTGTATGCGTCAGACTGTACAGGCGTGAACTTCATGTTTTTTACACATTCCGCAAGCTGTTTTATATCACGTCCGCTGAGTGAGCCGCATTTTTTTCCTGCAAGACCGCATATGACAGCCGCCGTATGTGCAAGCTTTTTATTGACCGCGCCCGATAAGAGAAATTCCGCTCCCTTGTCGGAATATATTTTTCTGCACATAAAAAGATAATCGCAAAGCTCTGCAAAAGAAAAGCCGCTCATTATATCCGCAGTTATGCTTATATTTTTATACTCAGAGCCGCACACAGTGCCAAGCGCAAAAAATTCATTTACCGCTCTCGAAAGCTCGAAAACGCATATTCCCGAAATGCCGCTGTCAGTGAACTGTATCTCGCCCTCTGTACTCTGTATAATATTCCCGTCGGCAAAAAGCGATACTCTCCCCTTTGTCCTTACGCCTTTAAGCTCCTTATATTTTTCCTTTGTGCTTACGGGTGAAAGCGCAGGAAAAAGCGGCGTATGCCCTATTCCTAAAGCTTCAAGAAGCTTATATCCGCTGCCGTCCGAGCCGAGTGACGGTGAAGCCTGTGAGCCTGACGCAAATATCACATTTTTCGCAAAAATATCAGTATCATCGGATATTATAAGAAATCCGCCCTTTTCTTTTTTGACCTGCTTTATATCAAAGCCGCATAATTCCTCTGCGCCGAGCCTTTCACACTCATTTCTCAGCGCGTCAAGTATCGTAGAAGCCTGATTGCTGTACGGGTAGACCCTGCCCTCGCTCTCCTCTCTGAGAAGTACGCCGAGTGAGCGCATAAACACGCACATATCCTCATAGGAATGACCCGAAAGAACGGAACGTATTATTTCCTTATCGCCGTGATAACGCTTTTCGGATATGCCGCTGTTCGTTATGTTGCATCTGCCGTTTCCCGAAGCAAGCAGTTTCCTTCCGGTGCGCTGCTGTTTTTCTATTATGAGTACACTGCCCTTTCCCGACAGTCTTGAACACCCGACAGCCGCCGTCAGTCCCGATGCACCGCCGCCGATAACGGCTGTATTCGTTTTCATATACCCCATAAGCAACAACTCCCAAAAAATTCTTCATACAGTATATCATATTATTACATCATTCATCAATAAAATGAATTGATTTTTTTATGTATTTGATGTAAAATAATGACTATGAATAATGTCGGAGGTAATATTATGAGATTTTCCGAAATGCAGTATGTTCGTCCCGATGTTGAAAGCATAAAGGAACAGTCTGAAAGGATAAAGCTTGACTTTTCATCCGCAGATTCTCTCGAAGCTGCCGACAAGGCTTTTCTTGAATGGGACAGGCTCACAGCCCATACCGATACAATGATGACGCTTGCATATATACGCAGCTCTATAGATACGACAGATAAATATTATGAAAAAGAGGTAGAGTATATAGACGAATACTCCCCCGTTTTCACGGATATACAGCAAAGCTTTACAAAGCTCCTTGTAAACAGCAAATACCGTCCTCAGCTTGAAGAAAAATACGGAAAGCTCCTTTTCCTGAACGGTGAGATATTCCTCAAAGCATTCTCTCCCGAAATAATACCCGAAACTCAGGAAACAAACAAGCTGGAAACTGAGTATCAGAAGCTTATCGCCTCTGCTCAGATAGATTTTGACGGAGAAAAAAGGACTCTATCTCAGCTTTTTCCATACAAGCAGTCCGCAGATGATGATATCAGGCGCGCTGCATGGCTGAAAGAGTCTGAATTCTACAGCGAAAACGGAAAACAGCTTGATGATATATATGACAGTGGTGCTACACTTAAGGAAGTGGGTAAATTATTAACAGAGAAAGGGGCAAAATGTATTGTTCCAATAGTAGATAGAGAAGTTCCTATAATTGCTGATGAATTTGTTGAACTAGAATTTGGAACAGGATGTGTTAAAATAACACCAGCACATGATATGAATGACTATCAAGCAGGACTAAGACACAATTTAGAAATAATAGAAGTATTTGATGAAGATAATAATATGGGTGACTTATTACCTGAAGTAAAAGGAATGTCACAATTAGAAGCTAGAAAAATTATTGTAGAAATGCTAGA
>ONVG01000163.1 GCA_900321195.1 uncultured Eubacteriales bacterium | reverse complement strand
CTTGAAGGATATCTTTTCCCTGATACCTATGACTTCTTCATTGACGAGGATGTTGATGATGTTATAAGAAAGTTCCTTGCAAACTACAGAAGAAAGGTCTATGCAACAAAGTCGAGAGCAGACGGCTTTGAAAAGAAGGTAACTATAGCAGAGAGAGCAGAAAAGTCAGGCATGACGATGGAGGAGGTACTCACTCTTGCATCACTCATACAGGCAGAGGCTGCAAATACCGAAGATATGTATATGGTATCGTCGATACTTCATAACCGTCTTGATACTATAAAAACAGACGGTATAAACAAGAACGGCGAGCAGGGACTTGCATATCTCCAGCTTGACTCTACAAAATATTATCCGTATGCATCACTGAGCGATGTGCCGGCTTCAATAAGAAGCAACTACAAGAGCAAATACAGCACATATGAATATGACGGTCTGCCGGCAGGACCTATATGCAATCCCGGTATGGAGGCTATATTGGCTGCGCTTGAGCCGGAAGAAACAGATTACTATTACTTCTGTCATAAGGTAGCTACAGATGAAGAGCCTGCTGTCGCATACTATGCTAAGACTATGGACGACCATCTTGTAAATCTCAAGAAAGCAGGACTTATGTAAGCTATTTAAATTAAAAAAATTAAAAATGAAAGCATACACCTGTATCTTTGCGGTATCGGTGTATGCTTTTTTCTTTTCACGAATTATTTTATTAAAGTACATATTTGTATATTCGGAGGTAAATTTCTATGGAGTCTTATTCTAAGCTTTATACTAAAAAAATAGTAGATTCTATCATTCGAGGATTAGAGCAAAAACAAAGCAGTATATTGTTTGTAAAGCATTATAATACACTTAATGTTCCGATAGATGATATTCAGACGGCTGTTTCCGAAAGCAGCAGTGAGATAGAGCTTCTTTACCATGAGTTCAATGCGTCAAAAATGCAGGAGGCTTACGAGCCTTTTCTTGGCTGGGTAAAGCAGCTTTATTTCAAATTCTACAGCGATATGCCTGTAAGCGAGTTTCTTGAAAAGGCGGACGTCTATTATCTCAGCCGCTCAACAATAGAAAGCTACATATTGACAGGCAAATGCGAAAGGACAGAGGATATAATAGTCGTTGAGGCAGATTATGAGCTTAAACGACTGGCTGATTCTCTGACAAATCTGTTCTCGTATATTTCAAAGGAGCATGCGCTTTTCTTTGTTCTTAACCGACTCCACCTTGCAGAAAATTCCACCATAGATTTTCTTACCGAATTTACCGCCAAAACATATGAAAATATCTCTCTGCTTGCAAATTATAATGAGGCTTACGTTGTTGCCGCATATAATCAGGAGCAGTGGATGCTGCTCGTAAGAAGGATAGAAGAACTGAACTATATGCTGGACTGGAACGTTCAGGATGTTCAGACGGATAAGAATAATTCCGAAAGCTTTGACCCTGTTATGAACAGCTTCAATGATTATCTCATGCTTATAAACAATATGATACAGACTCTTGCGATAAAACAGGCGATTTATTATCTGAAAATATTGTATAATAAGATAAACACCGAGAAAGTCAACATAAGCGCTAAAAACAGGGCGCAGTTCTATGTGCTTTATGCGAAGGCTTCACTCTATGACCGAAATATAACATATGCGCTGATAATGTGCGAGAAGCTCAAAAACGTGAATACAAGGCATCCGAATCTGAAATTTGCTTTTCAGTATTATTACCTTCTTACGATTTGCGAAAGCTTTGAGGGACAAAGAAACATCGCAAAGAAAAATTGTGACAAGTGCAAAAAGATAGCCAAAAAAATGGGCTCGGATGAGTATATCTTCCATTCAAAGCTTTTGTACTATATATATTCTCTTGACAGCTGGAACAATACTAACCTCTGGGACAGAAAGTTCGAGGGCGAGGAAATGGATAAATTTGCAGAAAAGGCTGTCAGCTATAAGTATTACAATCATCTTGCATATATACTTTTCTTCGGCTGCGGAAACACAAAGGAAAACTACATAAGTGACAGCAAGGCTCTTGAGGAAACAAAGTATTTCAAAAAGGCTATGGAGCTTGCATCAATGCTGAATAACGAAAGACTTATGATAGCCGCATGGAGAAAGAATGTATTCAAGGCTCAGGGCTACGGTCTTTTCGGATTTGTAGATTATTATTATAAACGCTGTCTTGAAATAATCGAAAAACAGAATAATCCTGTTGAAGAAGCAAATATCTATAACGGTCTCGGATTTAACCGTATAGTAAGTGAGCAGTTCATTCGCGCAAATGATTATTTCAATAAGGCGCTCAGGATTTTCTATAATAAAAAGCATTATTATTTTGTTGCCGAAACGCTTTACAATATGGCGACTAACGCTATACTTGCAGATAACTATGAAACGGCTTTCAACAATCTTGTTTACTGTACAAGACTTCTGAAATCGATAAAAAAGAATCGGATGA
The DNA here is from genome assembly GCA_900321195.1 of uncultured Eubacteriales bacterium. Classification (GTDB taxonomy): domain Bacteria; phylum Bacillota; class Clostridia; order Oscillospirales; family Acutalibacteraceae; genus UBA1213. The sequence goes on along the minus strand of ONVG01000163.1, from coordinate 2,061 downwards.
ACATTTGCAATATGTCAAAGGTATATGGCATGCTTGCATATTGCAGCTATAAGATGGGCATAGACTATAACGCGCATTTCTATATGAACAAGATGCAGAGAGTGCTTTATCATATCATTCATCCGACAGGTGAGCCGAGCTATTTCCTTTGGGATGACGACATGTTCTTTTACTATTTTGTCAGGGGACTTCTTGAAAAGTCGGACAGCATAGAAAGGGCTCAGAAATACTTTGATAAAGCAAAGTTCCATATGCTCCGCTCCGACGGACTTCTCTTCTTTGTATATGCTATGTTTGCGGCAGAGCAGGCAGATCTGTATGAGCTTCAGAATGAGCCTGAAAAGGCAAAGGAGATACTTGAAACATGTATGGAATTCTGCAATCAGAAGGGCTATAAGCATAAGGAGGAAATGCTTTTCGCAAAGCTCCACAAACAGTCACTCATAACAAAGCATGTAGAGCTTCCTCTTGTCGGCGCAGACAAATATCAGATAGAAGAGCTTGCCCGCCGCGCAGAAATAGAAATGATGCTTGCGGATAAAACAAAGGGTGTGGATTTCCTTGTAACATGGCAGGAGCTTATAAACAGAGAAAATTATTCCGTTGAGGAGATAGTCGAGAATTCAATGGCTACTCTACAGAATAACTATAATATCGACAGCATACTTTATGTTGAGATAGTCGATAAAAAGCCGGTAATAAGATTTGACGGCGGAGTTCTCAATGTATCGGATGAAGCACTCAATGAGATAACTGCATACTTCACAAGACATAAAAAAGAATTTGTTGTGTCGAGATATGAGCATGAGTTTTACGAGTATTCGTTCATAACATCACTGTTCGGGATAAATAATATAGTATCATTCTGCTGTGTTCCTCTCTCGCACGGGGACGAGCTTACGAGCTATATAATCGCGGCTATAGAGCTTCACAACAACATGACCAATAACATAACATTCCTTGACAGGAACGATATAACCATATTCAAGTTTGCGCTTCGTCAGCTCAATGATATGATATACAGGATAAGGGCAAGAGATGAGATAAGCCGCATGAACAAGCAGCTCCAGCGCAGCGCGGTGACGGATCTTCTTACAGGTCTTTTCAACCGTCAGGGATTTGCAAAGCAGATAGAGGACCACGAAACTCTTGTAAAGCGAGGAAGAAAAGACAATGTATGCGCAACACTGCTGTATATTGACCTTGATAACTTCAAGCGCTGCAATGATACGTTCGGACACGATGTAGGTGATGCTATACTTAAAGCGTTTTCAAGGCTGTTTGAACGTGTGGCAGGCAATAAGGGATTTATAGTAAGATACGGCGGCGACGAGTTCCTGATAGTAATGCCTAATCACAGGATAGAAGAAGGCATTGAGATGGCAAAGGAAATATACGTTGAGATAGACAGGTGCGACCATTTCCAGGCTGATATCGAAGCAGCTGTTCACGGAAAAGTCAATATCCCCGAAAATCACAAGGTATCATGCTCTATAGGTATCGCAGACATGAAAAAGTATGACCAGGATTCAATGAACACAGCGCTCAAACACGCCGACAGCAAGCTTTATACAGTAAAGAAAAATCAAAAGTCAAACTACAGCGTATGGACTGAGGAGGACGAAAGAACGGCGTCGATAAGGGGCGCAGAGCAGGACGACTGATATTTATAAAAGCACAGCAGCTTGAAAAAAGCCGCTGTGCTTTTGTTTACAGATTTCTTGTATAGTGGAATATGTACTGCTGGGCTATGCCTGCATAGCGTCCGAGAGAGCCTGCGTCAAGTCCGTTGAATGTCGTTGAGAGAGCCTTTTTCATCCATACATCTATGGGGAAGGCTTCAAGCCTGTGCAGACCGTAGAGAAGTGTGCATTCGGCTACCTTTGCTCCGACGCCGACTATCGTCATAAGCTCACGGCGGCATTCTTCAATGGGCGCGTCATACATTTTTTCAAGCGATACACGGCCGTCAGCGACTTTCTGAGCCGCATCTGTTATGTATCTTGCGCGGAAGCCTGCCCTGAGCGGCGCAAGGTCGTCGGGCGTGAGCTTTGAAACAGT
>ONVG01000142.1 GCA_900321195.1 uncultured Eubacteriales bacterium | reverse complement strand
TAGGGTAATATTGTGGGGTCGTGAGGTGGGCAGACTGAGGATGTCGATAGAGCCTGCGATAAAGGCAGGATATGAGCCGATAGTATTTCTTCACTATCCGCCCATATACAATAATATGGAGTGTGATGAGATACTTGGCGTGCTGAAAGAGTACAATATAAAAAAATGCTTCTACGGACATATACACGGCGGCAATGCCGCAAAGAAAGCTTTTATCGGTGAGAAATACGGGATAAATTTCAAGCTGATAGCCTGTGACTATTTAGGCTTTATGCCGCTTGCCGTGAATTGATGGATTTCAGGGCAAAAAATTACTCTTTATTCCCCGCAAAGCCTTTTTTTACAGATAAAATTAAAATAAATCGGGCTTTAAATCTTGATAAATGAGAATATATGTGTTATAATCCTTATTGATTTTGATTTTTTTAAGCTTATGGAGGAAAAATAAAAATGAAACTTATATCATCAACAAAAAAAGAAAAATGCCGTTATGACCTTAAAATGGAGATAAGCGGCGAAGTTTTTATGAATGAAGTAAATGCAGTTTATAAGAAGCAGGTAAAGAGCATCTCTATCCCCGGTTTCAGAAAGGGCAAGGCTCCCCGCTCAATAATCGAGAGAGAGTACGGCGAGGGCGTTTTCTATGAGGATGCACTCAAAAATCTTTATCCTGTAGCTATAACAGAATGTGCAAAGGAAGCAGGCCTTGCACTTGTAAGGGATAAGGTAGATATCGATGTTGAAAAGGCTGACAAGGACGGCGTTATATTCACAGCTACAGTTACGGTTGAGCCGGAAGTAAGCATTGAGAACTACAAGGGCATCACATACAAGCCTATGTCACTTGAAATAACAGACGAGGATGTAGAGGCTGAGGTACAGAAGCTCCGTGAGAGAAACAGCCGTCTTGTTACAGTTGAGGGCAGAGCAGCAGAAAACGGCGATATCGCAGTTATCGATTTCAAGGGTATTCTTGACGGTGAAGCTTTTGAGGGCGGCACATCAGAGAACTATAACCTTACACTCGGCAGCGGTTCATTCATCCCCGGCTTCGAGGATCAGATAATCGGTCATAACGCAGGCGAGGAGTTCACTATAGATGTAACATTCCCGGAGGACTATCAGGCTGATAACCTTAAAGGCAAGGCTGTACAGTTCGAGATAAAGCTCCACGAGCTGAAGAAGAAGGAGCTTCCTGAGTTTGATGATGATTTCGTAAAGGAATCAAGCGAGTTCGACACAGTTGACAGCTACAAGGCTGATATCAGAAAGAACCTTGAAGAAGCACGTCAGAAGGAAGCTGCTTCCGATAAGGAAAATCAGGTCGCTGAAAAGCTCAAGGAGCTTATGAATGCAGAGATACCTGAGGTAATGTATGAAAATCAGGTAGACAACCTCGTTGATGAGTTCGAGATGAGCCTCAGAGCACAGGGCATCGACCTTGCAACATACATGCAGTACACAGGTCTTACAGATGAGAAGCTCCATGAAACATATTATGACAGAGCAGTTTCACAGGTAAATGTAAGACTTGCTCTTAAAAAGATAGCAGAGCTTGAAGGCATCAAGGCTACTGATGAAGATGTTGAAAACAAGTTCAAAGAGCTTGCAGAAACATATAAGGTTGATATCAATAGAGTAAAGGCAGCTTTCCCGGCAGAGGATATAGCAAGCGACCTTGATGTAGGCAAGGCACTTGAGCTTGTTGTTGATGCGGCTGTTGCCGAGGAATAATAAACAAAACAGCAAATGAATAAATTCAGCTCAGAGCCAACAGTCCGGAGCTTTGGATATCAAAGCTCCGAGCTTCAGACTTTGAGCTTTGAACTATATTTACACTGTTTACGTGCCGTTACGGCATGGAGAAAAATACGAGGAATATAAAAGTATAGGGCAGAGAAAATATGTCAATGCTTTATATATTGGAAAACGGAGGTAATTATTATGGCATTGGTACCTTATGTTATCGAGCAGACAAACAGAGGTGAGCGTTCATACGACATTTATTCAAGACTTCTCAATGACAGAATAATAATGCTCACCGAGGAAGTAAACAATGTAACTGCAAGTCTTGTTGTTGCACAGCTTCTTTTCCTTGAGGGACAGGACGCAACTAAGGACATAAGCCTTTACATCAACAGCCCCGGCGGTTCTGTTACCGACGGTATGGCTATCTATGATACTATGCAGTACATCAAGTGTGATGTATCGACTATCTGCATGGGTATGGCTGCATCAATGGGTGCATTCCTTCTTGCAGCAGGAACAAAGGGCAAGCGCTATGCTCTCCCGAACAGCGATATAATGATACATCAGCCCAGCGGCGGCGCACAGGGTCAGGCTACCGATATAATGATACATGCAGATCATATAATTCAGACAAAGAAAAAGCTGAATACGATACTTGCAGAGAAGACAGGACAGCCTTTCGATATAATCGCAAGAGATACCGAGCGTGACAACTTTATGACAGCTCAGCAGGCTCTTGAATACGGTCTTATTGATAAGGTCATCACACATCGATAAGGAGTTGCGTCAATGGCAAACAAGGATGACAGCAAAAAGAATATATACTGTTCATTCTGCGGCAAATCTCAGGATGAAGCAGGCAGGATGATACAGGGTGCAGGAGCTTATATTTGTGATGAATGTATAAGGCTTTGTAACTCTATTCTCAAAAATAATCCGTATACATCCAAGAACGCTGAGGAAAGTATAGGCAGCTTTGACAAGCTTCCAAAGCCGAAAGAGATAAAGGAAAAGCTTGACGAATATGTTATAGGACAGGAAGAAGCTAAGATAGCTATTGCAGTTTCGGTTTATAACCATTATAAAAGAATAAATTATCACGATGATGATGATGTGGCGCTGAACAAGAGCAATGTCCTTTTGCTCGGACCTTCCGGTGTAGGCAAGACCTTGCTTGCACAAACGCTTGCACGTATTCTTGATGTTCCGTTTGCTATAGCCGATGCAACAACGCTTACGGAAGCAGGCTATGTCGGAGAGGATGTTGAAAACATACTTCTCCGTCTTATACAGGCAGCCGATTTTGATATAAAAAAGGCAGAGCGCGGAATAATCTATGTTGATGAGATAGATAAGATAGCAAGAAAGTCCGAGAACCCGTCCATAACAAGAGATGTAAGCGGCGAGGGCGTACAGCAGGCACTTCTTAAAATACTTGAAGGTACGGTCTCAAACGTACCTCCGCAGGGCGGCAGAAAGCATCCGCAGCAGGAATTCATACAGATAAACACGACCAATATACTGTTTATCTGCGGCGGCGCATTTGACGGACTTGAAAAGACCGTAGAAAAGCGCATGGGTTCGTCTGTGCTTGGATTTAATGCGGAGATAAGGACAAAATCCGAGCTTGATACAACAAGCTGGATGTCTGATGTAATACCGCAGGATCTTGTAAAGTTCGGACTTATACCTGAGCTTGTCGGCAGACTTCCTGTTATAACAGCGCTCAACGGACTTGATGAAGCTGCGCTTGTCCGCATACTCAAGGAGCCGAAGGACTCTCTCATAAAGCAGTATACAAAGCTTTTCGCTATGGACGGCGTAGAGCTTGTGTTTGAGGACGAGGCTTTGAAAGAAGTCGCAAAGAAGGCTATAGAGCGTCACACAGGCGCAAGAGGTCTGCGCTCCATCATGGAGGATATCCTTAAATCGCTCATGTATGAGATACCTTCTGATGAAACGGTATCGAAGATAACTATAAATTCCGCAGTCGTGACTGACGGCGCAGAACCGGTTTTTGAGAGGATACAGACAAAGCGTCTTCCGAAATTTTCATTTGACAGCAGATCAAAAAAGAAGTCAAAGAAAACTATCGCATGATATTTGATATCCCGACTTTAACATTAAACATAAAGGCACGATATACTTCATATCAAAAGTATATCGTGCCTGTTTTTATTTCAGTTTGATGCCTGTGTATTCACGGACGAGAGTATATCCTAATTTTCTGCTAAGCGCAAATGAATATTCGTTTGCGCAGTCCCAGTGCGGGACTTTGTTGTGCTTGAAGCAGGAGAGGATGAATTTTGACGCGCAGGCTACGGCAAGACCTTTTCTTCTGTAGGCAGGATGTGTCGCTATCATTATCTCGTAGCCGTCGCTGCAGGTGGAATATGAAGATGTGCCGCAGACGAGTCTGCCGTTATATGTGACAGCATAACCGCGGCCGTTCTTTGCAAAATCCTGAGAGGCGGCCCATTCTTTCGGAAAGGGCAGCCGGAAGCAGTGAAAAGAGCACTATTTTGAAAGGAAACAATTATGAAAAAGAAATACTTCTTCTTTGATATAGACGGGACACTGACGGACCGGGCGACCGGAAAGATCGTCCCCTCGGCGGCCGACGCCCTGAACAGGCTCCGCGACGCCGGGCACTTCGTGGCGATCAACACCGGCAGGGCGCATTACAAAGCGAGGAAGTTCTTTGACGAGAACGG
>ONVG01000157.1 GCA_900321195.1 uncultured Eubacteriales bacterium | reverse complement strand
GTAACTTTATTCACGCGGCGCAAGCTTTGCATCAGGTATTAGGTGCGGCAAAGTTTAATAGAAAAAATAACTTGTAAATTTTAATATAATAGCCGTAAAGCGCACCGTAAGGGGCGTGTCGGCGGACGTAGGAAACCGGCGCCGTGCGCCGCCGCACCGGATGTGCGTGCATAGCAGTACAAGTTAATATAAAGTAAGCGCGCTTTACCGCGCGAAAACGTAATCGACAGCGGAGGCACTCCGCCGCCGGCAAGCTGCCGGTGCGGAAAAGCTTGATAGAAAAAAGAACTTACGAATTATTACATCACGACTGCCATATCGCAGTACTTCCGCAGGGAAGTGTAAGCCCCGATGCCGTAACATGCAGCCCTATCTCCGAGCTTGAAACACTTCCTCCGAATTTGCTTTTAAGCATTACCCCCAGAAGATATTCCATTACGGACGGTGAAAGTCCTGTCGTGTATGAATTGAGTATGAAGAAAACAGGCTCATCCGAAAGTATGCCCGAACAAAGCTCCACAAGTGAGAAAAGCTGTTCCTCAAGCTTCCATACCTCACCGCCCGGACCTCTGCCGTATGACGGCGGATCCATTATTATCCCGTCATACTTATTTCCTCTCCTCTGCTCACGCTGTACGAATTTTACACAATCATCTACCAGCCAGCGCACAGGCTTATCAGCAAGGCCGCTAAGCTCTGCATTTTCCTTTGCCCACTGTACCATACCCTTTGATGCGTCAACATGACATACGGATGCGCCTGCATTAAGACACGCAAGTGTCGCCGCGCCCGTATATGCAAACATATTCAGCACCTTTACAGGTCTTTTTGCATTCATTATCTTTTCGGCTGCAAAGTCCCAGTTTACAGCCTGCTCCGGAAAAACGCCCGTATGCTTGAATCCCATCGGCTTTATCCCGAAGGTAAGGTCTTTATACTTTATATTCCACTGCTTTGGCATGTTCTTGTAGAACTGCCATGCTCCGCCGCCGCTTGATGAGCGGTGATATCGCGCATGAGCCTGCTTCCACAGCGGGTCTTTCTTTGGTGTTTTCCATATTATCTGAGGGTCGGGGCGTATAAGCACGATATCTCCCCAACGCTCAAGGCGTTCTCCGTTTGAGCAGTCTATAAGCTCGTAGTCCTTCCATTGTGCTTCACGCATTTCAGCCCCTCCGTTTTTTTAAAATAAATACATTGTGCAGAGCAGCTTGTTTTCTGCTCTGCACAGCCCTTCGGATAATCACTTTTTAACTTCGAGTATAGCGCCTCTGTTACCCGATGTAACGAGTGAAGCATATCTTGCAAGATAGCCTGTTGTTATTTTAGGCTCTCTCGGCTTCCACTCTGCACGTCTTGCAGCAAACTCATCGTCTGTAAGTCTTACGTTTATAGTGTTTGCATTGATATCTATATCTATGATATCACCGTCTTTTATAAGCGCTATAGGTCCGCCTACAGCAGCTTCCGGTGAAACATGTCCGATAGATGCGCCTCTTGTTGCGCCTGAGAAACGTCCGTCAGTTATAAGCGCGACCGTACCGCCCTGACCTCTGCCCATTATAGCAGACGTCGGATTGAGCATTTCTCTCATACCGGGGCCGCCCTTTGGACCTTCATAGCGGATAACAACAACATCGCCGTCATTTATCTTTCCGCCGTTGATAGCCTCCATAGCGTCCTCTTCGCAGTCAAATACTCTTGCAGGACCTGAATGCTTGAGCATTTCGGGAGCAACAGCAGAACGCTTTACAACGCATGAATCAGGTGCGAGATTACCTCTGAGAACAGCTATGCCGCCTGTCTGGCTGTACGGATTATCCGCTGTTCTGATTATATCGGTATTCTTGTTTACACAGCCTGCTATATTTTCGGCTACAGTCTTGCCCGTTACTGTGATAAGGTCTGTTTTGAGAAGTTCCAGCTTGTTTATCTCGTTCATTACGGCATATACGCCGCCTGCTTCGTTGAGGTCTTCCATATATGTTCTGCCTGCCGGAGCAAGATGACAAAGGTTAGGTGTATGGGAGCTTATCTCGTTTGCTATGTCAAGGTTCAGCTCTATTCCGCACTCATGTGCGATAGCCGGAAGATGAAGCATGCTGTTGGTGCTGCATCCCAGAGCCATATCCATTGTAAGAGCATTTCTGAATGCGTCCTCTGTCATTATGTCACGGGGTCTGATATTCTTTTCAAGAAGCTCCATTATCTTCATGCCTGCATGCTTTGCAAGCTGTATTCTTTCGGAATATACTGCCGGGATAGTGCCGTTGCCCTTGAGAGCCATGCCAAGCACCTCTGTAAGACAGTTCATAGAGTTAGCCGTGTACATACCTGAGCATGAGCCGCATGTTGGACATACCTTGTTTTCATACTCATTGAGTTCATCATGCGATATCTTACCCGAATTGTATGAGCCTACAGCCTCGAACATGCTTGAAAGGCTTGTCTTTTTGCCGCCTACTCTGCCGGCGAGCATAGGACCGCCGCTTACGAATATAGTCGGTATATTAAGTCTTGCCGCAGCCATGAGCAGACCGGGAACATTCTTATCGCAGTTAGGCACCATTACAAGAGCGTCAAAAGCATGAGCTATTGCCATAGCCTCAGTAGAATCGGCTATAAGGTCACGGGTAACAAGAGAATATTTCATACCCTGATGTCCCATAGCGATACCGTCACAAACAGCTATTGCAGGAAAAACAACAGGATTTCCGCCTGCAAGGGCAACACCTGTCTTTACGGCGTTAACTATCTTATCGATATTCATATGACCGGGAACTATCTCATTATATGAGCTTACTATTCCTATCATAGGCTTTGATATTTCCTCGTCAGTCATACCGAGAGCGCGGAGAAGGCAGCGCTGAGGCGCGGTATTAACGCCTTTGGTTATTGAATCACTATTTTTCACTTTGTTTCATCCCCTAAAATTCTTAGTCACATAATTTGCATTATTGAAATGATTATTGATTGTAATAGGCGTTAAAATAACCATTTCGCTGTTGATGATTTTTGAAAATTGATTTCCGTGTTAAAGCTCAAAGTTCAAAGTTAAAATAATATCTCAGTTGCTTTTATAAACAAAAGATCCCCGTCAGTTTTATGACGGAGATCTTATTATCCATTATTATTTCAATTCAACTCTCATCGGCAAAGGCTTGTCCTATCGGGTCACGGATAATTATGTCGGCTTTGGAGTCGAATGATGTTTCGGACTTGTTTATAAGGACTATTTTATTTCCTCGGAAATATCTCAGAAAGCCTGCCGCCGGATAGACATTCAGTGATGTTCCGCCGATTATAAGCAGATCACATGTTGCTATTGCGGTCACGGCGTTTTCTATGGTATCTTCGTCAAGACCTTCTTCATACAGAACAACATCGGGCTTTATTATTCCGCCGCATGTACATTCAGGTATGCCCTTTGACTCGGTTATCGCTTCAAGTCCGTAGAATTTATGACATTTCATGCAATAGTTCCTGTGTACAGAACCGTGAAGCTCATATACAACCTTGCTTCCTGCCGCCTGATGAAGTCCGTCAATGTTCTGGGTAACAATTGCTTTCAGCTTTCCTGCCTTTTCAAGCTCGGCAAGCGCAATATGCGCCCTGTTAGGCTTTGCATAGGTGCATATCATCTTTTCGCGGTAAAAGTCATAAAATTCCTTTGTGTTCCGCATGAAGAATGTATGGCTGAGTATCGTTTCGGGCGGATATTTATACTTTTGATTATAAAGCCCGTCAACACTTCGGAAGTCAGGGATGCCGCTTTCGGTCGAAACTCCCGCGCCGCCGAAAAACACTGCGCTTTTGCATTCGTCAAGCGCTTTTTTCAATTTCTCATTCATACTGTTTCCTCCTTGTTTTTGTATTTTCTTTTAAAAATACGGGCACAGCCGTATGAATATGCCCGTTATATTAAATTATTCAGCCTTTGACTCCTCAGTAGATGACTCGGCCTTTGACTCCTCAGCAGATGACTCGGCCTTTGACTCCTCGGCAGATGACTCAGCCTTTGACTCCTCAGCAGATGACTCAGCCTTTGACTCCTCAGCAGATGACTCAGCTTTTGACTCTTCAACGGATGACTCAGCCTTTGACTCTTCAACGGATGACTCAGCCTTTGACTCTTCAACGGATGACTCGGCGCCTGATGTTTCAACAGTCTTTTCTGTTTCTTCGATAGTCTGGATGTATGCCTCGTCAAATGTTACGTTGTATTTTTGTGTAAGATCTTTAAGACTGTCGCTGTAAGCGTTCTTTACCATAACGGTATTTACAGACTTTTTCCATATCTGTTCGCCGTCACCGACAAAGTACATTATATGATAGCCGTATGTTGTCTTTACTATGCCTGTATCACCGACTTTTCTTGCATTGTCAAAAAGCCAGTCGTTGAATTCAGAAACCATCATTCCATAGCTTACATCTGTATAAAGTCCGCCGTCAGAGCTTGAACCCTGGTCGTCACTGTACTTTTTCGCAAGCTCTGCAAAGCTTTCTTCGGTAGCCTCTCCGTCTTTCCACTCCTTATATATCTTGTCGGCTTTTTCCTTTGCTTTAAGCTCGGAATAGTTCTCGGTTGCTTCACTGCTTTCCGAACTGCCGTCATTTGAAGTCTTTACAAGTATATGACGAACATTTTTGTAAAGAGATTCGTCACGGTAGGCTGTTTTTGTTACCATTACAACTGTATAGTAGCTGCTGCCATCAAATACCTTTGTATCAAGCGGCTCTCTTGATACGTCAAATATCCACTTTCCTGCTTCTGATGTTACCTCATAAGCATACTTCTCTTTAACGGTATTGTCTACCTGTATCTTGATAAGGTCTTCAATAGGAAGTGACTGTTCCGCCTCTGTCGGTGTGAGAAGTGACGGGTTGTCCTTATAGTATTTAGTTATATAGTCCTTGAATGCTTGTGCGGTCTTGCATTTTGCAAGATCCTCTGCATAGGCCTTTGCTTTGTCCTTGCGGTCCTGATCTACTGATACTTCGGAGGATGCAGAGTTGCTGTCAGCAAATGTAAAGTTGAATTTCAGGAAGTCTGCATACTGATAGTCCGTCTTATGCTCGGAATAATACTTCTCATAGTCTTCATCAGTGAATTTATATCCGCTCATTACTTTTTCACGGTACTGGCTTGCAAGCGCAGTAAGTTCAAGATATTCCTTTATCATATCTTCTGTAAGACCTTTTCCGAAGTTTACGGTTATATACTCGTCTACACTAAGACCTGATGCTTTTGCCGAATCGTTTATCGACTGGAGAGTAAGCTCGACATTCTTTTTGGAAGTTTCGTCAAGCTCCATGCCTTCAGCCTTAGCAGCTTCACATTCTACAAGTATCTGAGTTATATACTGCTTTGTCTGGTTCATGAAAAAATCGAACCATGTACATTGTTTCTGCTCGTATATCTGTTCTTTAAGACTTTTTGTAACATCAAGACCGAGATATGTCGCATAGGTGTCCCTTGCTTCATTATAGTAGTTATTGTAGAGGAAAGATACCATTGGTTTTGAAAGAGAGTAATTTTCTGATTTTACTATAGTATCATCCTCAAATATACGGTCAAGCACATCGGGAGAAGATACGGCTGATACATTTGATACACTTGCTTTGCTTGTATCATCTTTATCTGAATTGCTGCAGCCTGTCATAAGAAGTCCTGCACAGAGCATTCCTGCAAGAAGCAGGGCTGATATACGTTTTTTGATTGAATACATTTTACTGTCTCCTTTTTCTTTTTGCTTTTATTTTTCTGACAATTAATCTGATATTTACTATATAATAACAAATATTTTTCGATTAGACAACACCTTATTTAAAAAAATATTTTGCACGCGGTGATATTACATCGCTTATTTTAATAATATTTTGGTTCTAAGTATTGACTTTTTTGTTTATAAATATAAAATAGTATTATAGTATATATTTTTGATTTATTGGTATTATAACACCGATATATTGAAATAACCTTTAAAATACTGTTCATCGGAGAAAAAGTATGAAAAAAAATATAAAGAATATAGTATCTGTAAACTTTTATGAGTGTGGTACCGAAGAGTTTGATTTTGGTGAGTGCTTTATAAATTCAGACGGCGGAAAAGAAATTCTTCCCATAAATGTAATTCTTCTTGAACACAGACGTTTCGGAAATATGCTGATAAATACGGGATGCGCCGATACTTTGAAGAAAAACCTTACAAAATATGCGCTTTACAAGAAAAAACACAGGCTTGAATTCAACAGTGAAAGCAGTATCATCTCTCAGCTTGAAAAAGAGGATATAGACCCGCTTATGATAAAGAAGGTTCTGCTGACTCACTGCAGTCCCGAATGCTGCGGCGCGCTGCCGCTTTTGCCGAGATATGAGCTTATATCAAGCGCACAGGTAATGTGTATGGTAAAACTCGGAAAAAGTGAGGACAGTATTATAAAGTCAACAATGCCTTCGGGTAATATACCTGTCAAAGCGGCAGGCATATACAATGGTCAGACAGTTCTTAAAAAATATTTCAAATGGGTATATGATATTCTTTGGGACGGCTCTGTATTGGGTGTTGACCTCAGAGGACATGCAAGTGAGATGATGGGATTTTATATCCCCGAACTTGACCTGTTTTATGCGGCTGATGCTGCTGTTGATGAAAGAGTATTAGAGAAAGACCTTGTTCCGTCAGAACATATGCTTGAAAAACAGGCTTACCCTGACGATTATCTTTATAATCTTATGATACTCAAAAAGATGAACCGTGAAGAAAAAAACATGAAGATAGTATTTCTCCACTCAAAACAATAAGCAATTATCAATGTGCAATTTTTGCACCTCACTGAAACGGAGGTGAAATATGAAACATATCTTAAATTTTTTGATGACGTCAGTTATCATACTCTGTGTTTTTTGC
>ONVG01000237.1 GCA_900321195.1 uncultured Eubacteriales bacterium | reverse complement strand
CTCCATAATGTTTGAGATGAAGAACGAAATGGAAACGACTGCAGTCAAACATAAAAACGAAAGCTTTTTTAAAAAGCTTGACGAAGACAGAAAAAAGAAAAAGTGTGAATATGCAGTTCTTGTTTCTATGCTTGAAAGCGACAGTGATTTCTATAATCAGGGAATCGTTGATGTTTCATATAAATATGAAAAAATGTATGTTATTCGTCCGCAGTTTTTCATTCCCATGATAACCATTCTGCGTAATGCTGCCCTGAATTCTATGGAATATAAAAAACAGGTTGAAAATATGAAAAATCAGGAAATAGACATTACCAACTTTGAAGAAAAAATCGAAAACTTCAAAAAAGATTTCTCAGAAAGAACTAAATGGGCAAAAGACCGCTTTGATGATGCTATCAAAGAAATAGACAAATCTATTGAAAGTCTCCAGCAGGTAAAGAAGAATTTGCAGACTTCGTTCAATCATATCAAAATTGCCGACAGCAAAACAAATTCACTGCTTACTATAAGGGCTCTGACAGATGGTAATGAAACTATGACAGAAATGTTCAACGCTCTTAAAAACGACGAAGCATAATACATAACCCGTACCGGAAATCCATAACCCAAGTGGATTTCCGGTGCTTTTTATATTTCTTGATTTCGTAGAAAATTAAGTATGAGGTATGCACACATACGATTTTCCAATGACAGCATACAAAGCGATTTGCACTCCGTTTCCGGGCAGAACATTCATAAGCTGACTGCTGATCGTTGTTGGCTGTTGATGTTTCTTTACTGCCGTCGGAATTACTCGTTCAGTTATTCGTTTTTTCTGATAAATCAAAGCATCCGGCAAATCTGACACCGCTGTAAGCAGTTATCTTGTCGATCATATCACTGCTGATGTTGTCAGCTTCTGTTTCGATAACATAATTATATGAACCAAGTTTTGTACCGTCAGGACGGTCGTGCAGGGCAACCATCTCAAAACCTGTGTTATTTAGCTCGACAATTATGTCATCTATCTGATCTGCACCGCAGTTTGCAATAAATACGGCACGCTTTCCAAATTCATTCTTTGTGTTTGAAAGTACATAGAACCTTGTTTTATTGGTATCACTGATCTGTACATTTTCGGCAAGCACCGTCAGACCGTAAAGCTCGGCAGCTCCCGGAGCTGCAACTGCTGCTATGCTCTTATCCTTGCTTTCGTGAGCAAACTGTCTTGATGTCTGCAAGTGCCGCCCCCTCAATGCCCATAAGAGTCTGATTTATCGGGATAATCACTTCACCCACAACATAAATATTTTTTTCTCTGATAAGTGCGTCAACATAGTTTGTTACAGCACCGCCGATAGTGTTCTCCTGCGGTATGACCGCATAATCGGCACTGCCGTTTTTTACTTCCTCGATAGCTTCATCTACTGTCTTTTTTGGGATAAGGCTATTTGCAGCCTTGAAGAAGAATTTTGCAGCCTCCTCTGTATAAGTCCCTTCGGGACCGAGGTAGCTGACAGCAGCATCAGCCTTGATCTCGGAAGCACTGTTTTCTTTTGATTCAAGCACCTCGGTAACTGCCGGAACCAGAACCTTTTTTCTTGACATACCCGGTCTGAACACGTATGATAATCCGTCGAAAGCTGCCTTTTTACCAAATGCATTTTCGAGTACCCGTGATGCCGCTTCATCAGATGGAACGATATAGTTGACATCCATATCATCATGATAAACGGAAATCTGAGCAAATGCCATATCCATTCCCGCAGATTTAAGCATATCGGGCAGAATATCTTTCATACGCTTTGCCATTGCCTTGGCACTTTCCTCATCATACAATTCAATAACACCAATACTGTACTTTATGCCGCCGGCTTCATATTCCTTATAATCATTCAGGAAAATTTCCTCATCAGTCATTCCGTCATAGGACAGCTTTTTCTTGAACATTTCCTGATAGAATGTATCAGTATCCGAAATATCTGCAATAACGGAAAGTGTCTTTACTGCTTCACGATCGGCAAAGGTAGTTGTTTCGGATTTCAAGTCCGAAGTATCGGACAAAATAGCCCCAAGCATAACCGTTGCAGTCTGTTTGTCCGGTTCCAGTCCGTAATTGCGGTAGCGCAGCCAGATAATTGTAGCCGTCGAACCAAGAGGACGAGCGTCATATATCAGCTGACTGCCGGTTGTGACTGCACCGTCATTGTGATGATCTATTATGCTTATTATGTTAGCATTTTCCATTCCATTTATTGCCTGCGTATATTCACTATGATCCACAAGAACCATATTGCATTCCGAAGCGTCCTCTAAAATTTCCGGAACATCCATCCCGGCAGTTTGGAGGATATATTCAGTTTCCCTGTTTACCTTTTCCGCCACAACTGCCTTAGCGTCATAACCCAGCTGCCGCAGCAACTCAGCATATGCAATGGAGCTGCCGACTGTATCGGAATCGGGGCTTTTGTGTCCCGTAACATAAATCGTACCCTTAATCTCTCCCAAACCGTCAAGGTCGCTG
>ONVG01000140.1 GCA_900321195.1 uncultured Eubacteriales bacterium | reverse complement strand
CCCGGATCCCAGCCTACAGATATCATGCCTATATGACCGCTTTCCTTTGCTGCCTTGTCAACATTCGCAAAATGCTCAGGTATCCTTGCATGTGTGTCAAAGCTGTCAATAACGTTGAAAAGCTTAGCGTATTCGGGTGTCTGAACAGGAAGATCTGTTGCGCTTCCTCCGCAGAGAACGAGTACATCTATCTTATCCGTCCATTTTTCTATATCGCTTACGTTTACAACAGGTACATCGGGTGTGAGTATCTTTACGCTGCCCGGATCTCTTCTTGTAAACACTGCCACAAGCTCCATGTCATCGGCAGCAGCAACAGCTATCTCTGTACCTCTGCCTATATTGCCATATCCTAATATTCCTATCCTTGTTTTCATTACTGATCTTCCTTTCAAAAAAAGTACAATAATAGTATAAATTCAATTCATTCATAAGTCAATATTTTTTATCTTAAAAATAGATGAATTTTTCAAAAAAATGCAGGAACGCCTGTTGCTTATTGCAAAAATATGCTATAATTATAAAAAATCATCTTAAAAATAAAGGAGGAGCTACATGAAAATTGCATTATGTATCGACGACGACAACGGAATGATGTTCAACAAGCGCAGACAGAGCCGTGACAGTGAGCTGATAAAGGATCTCATCTCACTTGCAGGAGAAAGAAAAATACTTATCTCACCGTTCTCTGAAATACTATTTTCGGGATATGAAGACAGTATCACCGTATGCGATGACCCTGTCGGAGCGGCAGGCGATGAAGATATATGCTTTATCGAGAATATCGAGCCGTCAGTATTCGAGGACAAGATAAGCGGTATTATACTTTACCGCTGGAACAGAAGATATCCTTCGGATATGAAGCTTTCTATTGATATTTCCGGATACAAGCTCAAAGAGCAGACGGAATTTCCCGGAAGCTCACACGAAAAAATAACAAGGGAGGAATATGTTAAATGACAAAGATAAAAAGAGTATTATCCGCCGTACTTCTGTTCACATTCTGCATTTTTGCGGCATCCTGTCAGGAGATAAAAACGACAGATACGAGCAAATCCTCCGAGCGCTCAGTCATAGCCGGCTCATACACTATCGATACAGTCCCTGCCTTTACCGACAAAGCATACGTTGAAATAAACAACAATGTACCGTATTTTACCCAAAGCGAATACACGACTCAGGCATTTGAAAATTACAGCGAGCTTGACAAGCTTGGACGCTGCGGCACTGCATACGCCTGTGTATGCACAGAAACAATGCCGACTGAAAAAAGAACAAGCATAGGTCAGGTAAAGCCGACCGGCTGGCAGACAGAAAAATACGACATCGTTGACGGAAAATATCTTTATAACCGCTGTCACCTGATAGGATTTCAGCTAACAGGCGAAAACGCAAACAACAAAAATCTCATAACCGGAACACGATATCTTAATGTTGACGGTATGCTGCCGTTTGAAAACATGGTAGCCGACTATGTAAAGGAAACAAAGAACCATGTACTCTACAGAGTTACGCCTGTTTTCGATAATGATAATCTTGTCGCAAGGGGCGTTGAGATGGAGGCGTTTTCCGTTGAGGACAACGGTGACGGAATAAGCTTCAACATTTATGCATACAACGAACAGCCGGGAA
Source organism: uncultured Eubacteriales bacterium (assembly GCA_900321195.1). GTDB lineage: Bacteria > Bacillota > Clostridia > Oscillospirales > Acutalibacteraceae > UBA1213. Next base: position 2,895 of record ONVG01000140.1, on the reverse strand, counting down.
TTATAATCGACTATGCTACCGGTGAGAGCCGTCTTAAAAATGCAGAAGCATCCGTCAGCAAAACCTCATACATTCTCAACACCAAAAGCAAAAAATATCATCTCCCGACATGCAGTCTTGCAAAAAACATGAGCGGCGACAACAAGAAGGAATTCACCGGCACAGAAGAAGAACTGAAGGCTGACGGATATTCCCCCTGCGGAAAATGCATAAGTAATTCATAATTCACAATTTAATAATAAAAATCAACAGACACGATACCCCTTTCGGAATATCGTGTCTGTCTTTATTTGAAAGAAATGAAAAATATGTCAGATCTTTACTGCAACTGCGTCAAGGCTCTTGGGCAGCTCGCTCTCATCTGCTGAAACAAGGAATGTGAACTTTGTTTCTGTCTTTGCAGCAAGAACGTTTATCTTCTCGATAAATGCCGAGAATGCTGTATAATCCTGACCGCCGATCTTAAAGGTAGAGTCAACAAGCACGTCAGTAACGTCATAGTTGCCTGCACAAAGTCCGCTGAGGAAACCAAAGAATGCTTCATAGCCTTTTATCGAATACTGTTCCGTGTCGATAAGTCTTGCTTTATGTGTTACATCATAAGTGAGCTTTGAGCCTTTCTCTATAACTACTACGTTTCCGTTTGAAGCCTCGACTGCCTCGTTTGCAAGGCTGATGAGCTTCTTTGTTTTGCCTGTACCCTTTTTACCTATAATAAGTGTTACCATTTCTTTATAGCCTCCTTGTTAATTAGACCGTGAACGGTCATCGATACCTGCTATATACAATTTTACAATATATAAAGCAAACTGTCAATGTATTTTGTCGTTTTTGTCGGAATTATTTAAGTCTTGCCTCAAGTGCTTCTTTCTGATCCTCATAGCCGGGCTTGCCTAAAAGCGCAAACATGTTTTTCTTGTAACTCTCAACACCGGGCTGATTGAACGGATTGAGGCACATTGTATAGCCGCTTATTGCACATGCCTTCTCGAAGAAATAGATGAGATATCCAAGCTCAGTCTCGTTTACTTCCGGTATGCTGAGAACAACATTCGGGACTTTACCGTCTGTATGAGCAAGAACAGTACCCTCGAATGCCTTTTTGTTTACGAAATCAACAGTCTTTCCTGCAAGGAAGTTAAGACCGTCAACATTTTCGGGATCTGCATCGATAGTAAGCTCATACTTTGGCTTTTCTATCTGTACAACAGTTTCAAACATTATTCTTGCGCCGTCCTGTATGAACTGTCCCATAGAATGAAGGTCGGTAGAGAATACGACTGATGCCGGGAAAAGACCCTTGTTATCCTTGCCTTCACTCTCGCCGTAAAGCTGCTTCCACCATTCATTCATCATTGTGAATGAAGGCTCATAGCTTACAAGAAGCTCTACAGACTTGCCCTTGCGGTAGAGTATATTTCTTATAGCCGCATACTTATAGCAGTCATTCTTTGAAAGGTCTGTGCTTACAAGCTCCTCACGGGCTTTAGCTGCGCCTTCCATAAGCTTATCTATATCAGCGCCTGATACTGCGATAGGAAGAAGTCCTACTGCTGTAAGAACTGAGAAACGTCCGCCTACGTCATCCGGTACAACGAATGTCTGATAGCCCTCTTTATCTGCAAGCATTTTAAGTGTGCCCTTTGCCTTGTCGGTCGTGCAGTAAATTCTTTCCTTTGCGCCTTCCTTGCCGTACTTCTTTTCAAGAAGCTCTCTGAATACTCTGAAAGCGATAGCAGGCTCTGTTGTAGTACCTGACTTTGATATCATGTTTATGGAAACATCTCTGCCCTCACATATCTGGATAAGCTCTGCAAGTGCAGTTGAGCTTATTGAATTACCTGTAAAGTATATGTCGGGAGTATCCTTTTTCATTACATTGTAGTTGGGTGATTTAAGGAATTCTATAGCAGCTCTTGCGCCAAGATATGAACCGCCTATACCGATAACTACAAATACTTCGGTATCGGACTTTATTTTTTCGGCAGCCTTTTTTATTCTTGCGAACTCATCCTTATCATAATCGACAGGAAGGTCAAGCCAGCCGAGGAAATCATTTCCAAGACCTGTCTTGTCATGAAGAAGTTTGTGAGATGCTTCTATCTGGGGAGCTATTGAAGCATACTCCTCATCAGATATAAATTCTTTCAAGTGCTTGTCGCTGAGAGTAACGGACATAATAAAGTACCTCCTTGATAATATATACATAATTTATAACATACGATATTTGTGAATTTAGTTCGTCAAATAAAATCGAACTACATATACATAATACAATATTTTTGTAAATAATGCAATATCTTTTAGAGATTTAAAGAAAAATTATGAAAAAAAATCTTTTAAAGCAATAAGCGCTGTAAATCAATTAGTGGTCAGCGGCTAAAACACTGACCGCTGACCACTATAAAACTATACACCGATTTTATACAACAGTTTTAAGATAATCTCTTACCTCTTTTTCAGTTGCGAATTTCATTACCTTTTCAGCGACATCATCAGCATTTTCCTTTGTCCAGCCTGAGATGCACTTTCTTACTCTGAGTACGCTCGGAGAAGATACGCTGAATTCTGTAAGTCCGAATGATATCAGCAGCGGTATCATCATCGGGTCTGCTGCGGCTTCACCGCACATTCCTACAGGTATGCCCTCTTTCCTGCCTGCCTCGATTATAGACTTTATCATTCTGAGTACACTGGGCTGCAGCGCCGAGTACAGATATGAAACATCACTGTTTCCTCTGTCGGCAGCCATTGTATAGCCTGTAAGGTCATTAGTGCCTATACTGAAGAAGTCGGCTTCCTTTGCAAGCATATCGGCAATTATTCCCGATGCTGCCGTTTCGGTCATTATTCCGACCTTTATATTCTCGTCGAACTCCTTGCCCTCGCTCCTGA
>ONVG01000137.1 GCA_900321195.1 uncultured Eubacteriales bacterium | reverse complement strand
GCATGCAGGTCCATGGTGATCACTCTGTTGGCACCGGCGCTGACCAAAAGGTCGGCCACCAGTTTCGCGGTGATTGGATCTCTGGCTTTGGCTTTTCTATCCTGACGCGCATAGCCAAGATACGGAATAACGGCTGTTATGCTTGCGGCAGAAGCACGTTTCATAGCGTCTATCATAATGAGAAGCTCCATAAGGTTGTCATTTACAGGAGCGCATGTAGACTGTACGATAAAGCACTCCGAACCTCTTACAGACTCGTGGAGTGAAACTGCCACTTCACCGTCGCTGAAACTTGTTACCTCAGACTTGCCTACAGGTATTCCGAGACATGCAGCTATCTGCTGAGCAACAGCTCTGTTGGAATTGCAGGTAAAGATCTTGATATCCTTGCCGTGAAAATTCATTTAACTCGTCCCCCAATATTTTATTGAGCCGACTTTTGAAGCCGGCCGTTTCCTGCTAATGCACTATGCAAAAGCCTTTTACTGTAAGTTTTATTTTAATACGGTTTTGTTTAAAAATCAAGGCAAAACAAGGCTTATGGTCGGATAAAATAAAATTATTGTATCTTTTGCAAAAAAATGTCGTTAAAAAATGAAATTATGATTTATTATGCACAATTTTTATTTGATAAACTCATTGGAAATATAGGAAACTATTATTTAGTATTTATTCCGTCTTCGATTATACGGCCGTCAATAAGGGCGGCGGGACCTATCTCACAGAAAGAGCCTATAATGCTTTTTCCGCGTATAACGGTAGCAGGAAGTATAACGGTATTTGCGCCTATCTTAACGTCTGTTCCTATTATAACTCCGTCTGTGCAGGGAATGCTGACACCGTTTCTCATATGCATTTCAAGGACTTTCATTCTTGCTTTTTCATTGAGCTGTGCAAGCTGTACACGGTCGTTTGCTCCGAGTACGACATCTGAATTTTCGGCTTTATAAGCGATGACGCTTTTTCCGCTGTTTTTTATTATCTCTATCGTATCGGTAAGGTAATATTCTCCTGTTTTAGCACTTTTTGTCAGCTTTCCGAGTGATTCGGTGAGTGTGTCTGCATCAAAGCAGTATGCGCCCGAATTTATTTCCTTTATCTTTTTTGTTTCGTCATCGGCTTCTTTTTCTTCAGCTATAGCTTTTAGTGAAATACCGTCTTTATCTCTTACTATTCGTCCGTAGCCCTTCGGTTCATCGACTTCTGCTGTTATAACAGTACATGCAGTGTCCTTTCCTGCTTCAAATGCGGCTTTTATAACATCCGAGGATATAAACGGCGCATCTCCGCCGAGTATTATTATTTTCTGTCCTTTATGAGCTTCAAGAAAGCTCTTTGCCATCATTACAGCATGACCTGTTCCAAGTCTTTCGGGCTGAAAAACGGTCTCTACAGGGTAGGGGAGAGTTTTCAGATATTCCTCAACAAATTCCCTTTTGCTTCCTGTCACAACACATATATCGTCTATGCCCGCATTTTTTACTGCATCAGTTACCCAATGTATAAGCGGCTTGAAAAGTACCTCTGCAAGTACCTTTGGACGGTTTGACTTCATTCTTGTACCTTCGCCGCCTGCAAGTATCAGCGCACACATTTTATTTTCCATAAATACAAACACCCTTTCATAGTTCATAATGTCTGATATAATATTATCACACAAATATGTTTATTACAATAATAATTATTGATTATTGATCTTTATCATTTTACTGCTTTGGCAGGGAAGAATAATGTCCCCTGAAAGGGAATATATATCATCACAGCGCTGTTCCGTTTGATACATCCTTTTTCCGTCAGGTGAAAGCTGTAATGTATCGGAATATTTCATCACTAAAGGAAGTGACGAGCTTTTTTTCATCTTCTTTATTGCTGAAAGTCCGTTTTTATTGAACCCAAGTATTTTTATGTACTGCGGCGCAAGCATCATATCCATTTTGGATATACCTAAAAAGCTGTGTATTATTATACGCCTGAGTCTTGACATTGCATAGCGTTTTGATTTAACTCCACTGAGTATATCTTCAAGCGTACACGCTTTTCTTATAACGGAATACAGCCTGTTTTCAAGACCTTCGCTTATGTCGGGAAGTCCTGCAAGCTCTTCGGCAGTCATTGTCCTGAGCTTGTAGAGTATCGCTGTTTCGAGTTTTTTTATCCGTGTGTTATCCGGAAGATTACTTATGCTTTCAGATAAGAGAGAAAGTGTGTTTTCGGGAACATATTTGGATATGTCCTGACCTTTTATGATAAGCTCGCGTATCTTTGAGGCTGAGATGATATCTCCTGTAATACTGCCGCTGTTATGCGCTGCGCCTTTACGTGCAAACGTACATGCAGTAATATTGCTTTTTAGCTTTCTTATTGTCTTGATATATTCTATGCCTAAGATATTGTTAGGCTCACGAAGTAAAGCGGCTGTTTCTTCACCGTATATATCGCAGACAGCAAGCTCTCTTGATGATGCAAAGCTTTTTCCCGATGACAGATATGTTTTCAGTCTTTCGGATATCTTATCAGATATTATTGCGTCTGCGGCCTTTTGAAGAACGGATATATTTCCGGATTCACTGCCGAAATACAGCCTGTCACATATCCCTGTTGAATTCAGTATGCCGATGCCGCCGTATGCAAATCTTTCTGCTCCTGAGCATGCAAATGTAACCGGAAGCTCTATAACTATATCTGCGCCGTTGAGAAGCGCGGCTTTTGCCCTTGTGTATTTGTCTATAAGTGAAGGCTCACCCCTTTGAGTGAAATTTCCGCTCATGCATACTACTGTACAGTCGGAGCCGTCTTCTCTTATTTTATCGAGCAGATATTTATGTCCGTTATGGAAAGGGTCATATTCGCATATTACTCCCGATATTTTCATGCAATCACCTCAATTAAATAATAATATTTATTATATCATAAATTCTTTCTTGGCAGCGCTCTTTTTCAAACACTGTTATAAAGGTCATTTTCAATAACTAAAAACCGCGTGGATAAACTTATGAATAACGTATCGGAGCGGAGCGGAGCGAGCGACTCCGCGAATCGACTGCGGAGGCACTCCTCCGGCACTCCGCCAAATTTGAAAAAGTTATTGAAATTATTCTTGCTTTGTATTATTATTATAGTGTAAAATTTTATTTTTGCAAATAATAAAACAGGAGGATGACCAAATGAAAATTCTTGTAATCAATGCAGGCAGTTCATCAATGAAGTATCAGCTTATCGACATGACAGATGAGAGCGTTATCGCTAAGGGCAACTGTGAAAGGATAGGCGCAGGCGGACACTTTAAGCACTCTACAGGCGACGGCAGAGTTTATGAAACAGATGTCGTTATGAACAACCACACGGAAGCATTTGTACAGATAAAGAATGCACTTCTCAGTGAGGAGTACGGTGTTATCAAAAATCTTGACGAGGTATCTGCTGTAGGTCACAGAATAGTGCAGGGCGGTGCTCTGTTCAGCAAGTCTGTTATCGTTACAGAGGAGGTTATAAAAGGTATTGAAAGCCTTATTCCTCTTGCACCTCTCCACAATGCCGCTCATGTTCAGGGTATAAGAGCTTGCCTTGAAGTATTCGGCAAGGACGTTCCCGAAGTAGTTGTATTCGATACCGCTTTCCATTCAACTATGCCGCCGAAAGCATTTATCTATCCCGTTCCTTATGAATACTATGAGAAGTATGCAGTACGCCGCTATGGTTTCCACGGAACATCTCACAGATATGTTTCACATCGCTGCGCTGAACTTATGGGCAAAGACCTTAAAGATATAAAGATGATAACATGTCATCTCGGAAACGGTTCTTCCATAACAGCTATCAAAGACGGAAAAGTTATAGATACAAGTATGGGACTTACTCCTCTTGACGGTATAATGATGGGTACAAGAACAGGCTCACTTGACCCGTCAGTTGTAACATTCATAGCAGAGAAAGAGCATATCTCTCCGTCAGACATGGATACACTTCTCAATAAGAAGTCAGGTTTCCTCGGCATTTCGGGCGTATCATCTGATGACCGTGATGTATGTGCAGCAGCAGATGCAGGCAACGAGCGCGCTAAGCTTGCAATAGAGATACTCGAATATGATATACTTAAATACATAGGCAGCTACACAGCTGTACTCGGCGGCGTTGACGCTATAGTATTTACAGCAGGTATCGGTGAGAACCAGAGCTCACACCGTGAGAATGTATGCCATGCGCTTGAATTCATGGGCGTTAAGATAGATGACGAACTCAACAGACAGGCTGTCAGAGGTGCTGAGGGCAAGATATCAACACCTGACTCAAAGGTCGAAGTATTTGTTATCCCGACAAATGAAGAGCTTGTTATTGCTCGTGACACAATGGCACTCGTTGAAAATAATAAATAATTGTCTTTGCATAACAGAGACCGTTGGCGGAGTGTCTCCGCCGGCAAGCTGCCGGTCCCGATTCGCGTTGTCGCTCACTCCGTTCCGCTCTGATTGCAGACCGTAACTTTATCCACGCGCCGGCAAGCTGCCGGTTCCGATTCGTGTTGTCGCTCCCTCCGCTCCGCTCTGATTGCAGACCGTAACTTTATC
>ONVG01000155.1 GCA_900321195.1 uncultured Eubacteriales bacterium | reverse complement strand
TGTCGAATGTCATAAGTTTCTGACCGGCTTTTACCTTGTCGCCCTCAGCGCAGAACAGCTCGAAGCTGTCGCCTTCCATAGCAACAGTGTTTATGCCGACATGTATAAGAAGCTCCATTCCGTCGGGAGAAGAAATTCCGACAGCGTGTTTTGTTTCTGTAGTCGAGGATATCTCACCGTCAAACGGTGCATAAACTACGCCGAGAGCAGGCTCTATGCCTACGCCTTCACCGAGTACGCCGGCAGCGAATGTTTCATCGGGTATCTTTGCGGACGGGATGACGTTTCCTTTTATAGGAGCGTATACCTTGCCCTTTTCGCATGTTATTGCGAGGAGATTTTCTTCTTTTTCAGACTCTTTGCTGTCTGCTGCTGCTTCTGCGTTTTCTTTCGGCTTATCCTTGTGCATTATCCATGAGAGAACGAAAGCAACTACGAAGGAAACAGCGAGCATTATTGCATACTGCCATATAAAGTTTGTTGTGATAAGGAAACCGAAAAGACCTGTAACGCCGTAAACTGTAGCGCCGATACCCAGCATTGAGCCGACAGCTGCGCCGACAGCACCGCCGATCATACCGCAGATAAGCGGCTTGAGGAGTCGGAGGTTAACACCGAATATTGCAGGCTCGGTGATTCCGAGGAAAGCTGAAAGTGATGACGGGAGAGCAAGTGACTTGAACTTCTTGTCCTTAGTCTTGAGAGCAACTGCGAAGCAGGCAGCGCCCTGAGCGAAGTTGGCTGATGAAGCGATAGGCATCCAGGTATTCAGACCTGTATTTGATATCATGCCTATCTCGACCGTGTTGTACATGTGGTGTATGCCGCACACGACTGTAAGCGGATAAATAGCGCCTGCCAATGCTGCGCCTATTCCGTAGGGGATAGTGATTACCCACTGTATGCCCTGGAGAACCCATTCCTCACCTGTTGAGAGGATAGGACCAAAGATAGTAAGTGTAAGATAGCCGGTCACAAGGACTGTTACGAGAGGCGTAACGAAAAGGTCTATCATTTCAGGCACTAACTTGTGCAGCTTCTTTTCGATAAAGCACATGAACCACACGGCTATGATCACCGGTATGACATGGCCTTGATAGCCGGTCATATTTATCTTGTAAAGACCGAACCATACATCTGCCTGCGGTATAGACTGTCCGCTTTCTATCATTCCGGCAACGCTCCAGGCGTTTACAAGGTCGGTATGTACCATTATCATACCGATTACTGCGCCCAAGAAGATGTTGCCGCCGAATACTCTTGCCGCAGAAACAGCGACGAGAATGGGGAGGAATACGAATGCTGCGTTACTGAACAGGTGGAATATCTGATATGTACCGGAATTAGCCATATCAGGCCATATTTTTGTAAGGCCTTCGAGGAGACCCATCATAAGACCGGCTGCAACGATAGCCGGAAGGATAGGAACGAAAACATCGCCGAGAGCCTTTATCATACGGAAAGGCAGAGGCTGCTTGGCTGCTGCGGCTGCTTTTACGTCAGCCTTTGTTGCGGCTGTCATGCCGCTTATAGACAGGAACTCGTCATATACCTTGTTGACGGTACCTGTTCCGAGGATTATCTGAAGCTGGCCGTTAGAGCTGAATACACCCTTAACGCCATCGACATCCTCAAGCTTTTTCATGTCTACCTTGCTGTTGTCGTTAGTAACGAGACGCAGCCTGGTAGCACAGTGTGCTGCTTATACTAAGTTTTCCCGTTTGCCGACGAGGTCATAGATCTCCTGCGCACATTTGCGATAATCCATACGATCACTCCTTGTCATTTTTTTTGACTCAAGAATTTGTACAAATTTGAAATCGATTACAATATTATTGTAACGCTTTTATTATCCGTTGTAAATTGACAACAATTACAAACATAAGAAAAATTTATATATAAAACAAACAAATTGCAGTATAGTAGCCAAAAATTGCCATATTATAACTAACGAGCGGATATTTTGATTTAAGCGTATAAATCCGGAAAATATTCTATACGGTTTTAAAGTATTAAAAAAGTGAAAACGATTACATAAAGAGGCGCGAAAATTTTATTTATGATATAAATTTTTCAGATGAGATCAAGATGCTCAAAAGCCTTGTAAAGGCCGTCCTCAGATACCGCAGGGCATACATAGTCAGCCATTTCTTTCATAACGGGATGACCGTTTTACATGCATACGCTGTATCCGACAGTTTCAAACATTTCCTTGTCGTTCATGCTGTCGCCGAAGCCGATAGTCTCCGAGATATCCTTTCCCAGAAATTCGCAGAGCTTGCGTATTCCGATACCCTTGTTGAAATCAAGTCCGAATATCTCACCGTTAAGACAGCCTACAGCTTCAAGATTTTGTACGCAGAATACGAAATGATCTTTCAGAAGCTCCATAGGCTCGTCAAGCTGACGCGATTCCGTACACATGAATACTATCTTATAAACGGGTGCGCCGTTGTATTCACTCATGGGGCGGATATCTAAGGTTTCACTGAGCTGACGGCGGAAGCGCAGAAGCTCGCTGTTTGAAAACTCGTCTGCGCCTTCAAGAAGGTCTTCAAGTCCGTTGTCTCCGTATGTGCCGTCAAGACATTCAACAGTGCGGAAAACATGGTTCCGCTCAAAGCAGTCCATAGCAAGACGGAATACTTCGGGCTTCATCGGGCGGTCGAATACAACATTATCCTCGCATACAACATAACCGCCTGCGCTTGCCACATATCCGTTAAAGCCGTATTTTAAGAGCGGTCTGAGCATGGCAAGATTTCTTCCTGAGCAAAGAAATACTTTATGTCCGTTTTTCTGCGCCATTTTTATGGCTTTCAGAGCCGATTCGGGCGGAGTGTTATAGCCGGGTTCGGTGAGAGTGCCGTCGATATCCAAAAATAAAAGTTTTCCGTTCATTGTTCTGCGCTCCTTTATACAGATTCTCTTTCAATAAGCTCATATCCGAGCTTTGTGTGTGTAACAGGCAGTTTTCTTTCGGGTTCTTCACGGTTGTTCCTTATTATCGAGAGTAAGAGAAATGCCGCGCGTTCTCCGCTTTCACGGTGGAAGAGCTTTACCGTAGTCAGTGACGGGTACATTATATTTCCTGCCGTTTCGCCGCCAATACCACCGACGCTTACATCCGCCGGTATTGAATATCCTTTTTCACGAAGCGCCTTCATAACTCCTGCCGCCAGCGTATCTGTAGCGCAGACAACGCCGTCGGGCACAAAACCGCCGTCAAGTATTTTTTTCATGTTTTCATAGCCTTCTTCGGCATTGAAAAATCCCTCTGTTCTGACGAGTGAAGAGGCATCAAGTCCCGCCTCGGTCATAGCCTCCTCGACGCCGAGCCTGCGGTTTAGTCCGACACATATATCAGTTTCCGTTACTCCTACATAGGCAAGTCTGCGGCGGCCTTTTTTTATCATATAAGAAGTTATAGCTTTTGCGGCATTTTTATCATCGTGATATATACAGTTTACTAACGGGTGGTTCTGACCGCATACAACGATAGGCATTTTTATATCACGGAATATCCTGTTATGCTCATTTGTAAAAACTGTTCCTATGAGTATAACTCCTGCAAGCTTTGTTTCCTGCATCATGCGGATATATTCTATCTCCCGTTTTTCATTATTTTCGGTGTTGCCGAATATCGTCATATATCCCGACTGGTTGAGTATGGAAAAAACGCCCTCTATAAGATTGCTCACGGAATCGGAATTTATGCGCGGAACGATAATTCCTATGTTGTCGCTTCTCTGCTGACGGAGCGAGCGCGCAGTCATATTTGGCACATAGCCTGTTTCTTCTATTACTTTCTTTATTTTTTGCTTTTTTTCCTCGCTTATGCTGCCGCCGTTTATGTATCGGCTGACAGCCGCAGGGGATACCCCTGCAAGCTTAGCAATTTCACTGATATTCATAACTTCTCCTTGATATGATAAGCAATTATTTTTAACCTGAATGGGCAAGAAGTCCCCCGCCTCTAAGGCGGTGGGATGAATTGCCCGTCAGCCGTAAGGCTGACTTTTCCCTTGACAACATAGATAG
>ONVG01000048.1 GCA_900321195.1 uncultured Eubacteriales bacterium | reverse complement strand
TGAGCATTTTGCGAATGTTGACAAGGCAGCAAAGGAAAGCGGTCATATAGGCATGATATCTGTAGGCTGGGATCCGGGCATGTTCTCACTCAACAGAGTATATGCAAATGCTATACTTCCTGACGGCAAGGACTATACATTCTGGGGCAAGGGCGTAAGTCAGGGACATTCTGACGCAGTACGCAGGATAAAGGGCGTAAAGAATGCAAAGCAATATACCGTTCCGGTAGAGGAAGCGCTTGAAGCTGTAAGAAGCGGCAAAAATCCCGAGCTTACAACAAGGGACAAGCACCTTAGAGAATGCTTTGTAGTTCTTGAGGACGGCGCTGATGCTGCAAGAGTCGAGAAAGAAATAAAGGAAATGCCCAACTACTTTGCAGACTACAATACTATCGTCCACTTCATTGACGAGGATGAGTTCAACAAGAACCACAGCGGAATGGCTCACGGCGGATTTGTTTTCCGTTCAGGCAAAACAGGCGTAAACAAGGAGAACAACCACATAATCGAGTACAGCATCAAGCTTGATTCAAATCCTGAATTTACAACAAGCGTTATAATCGCATATGCAAGAGCAGTAAAGCGCATGTATGACGAGGGAATGACAGGCTGCAAGACAGTACTTGACGTACCGCCCGCATATCTTTGCGAGCAGTCCGGTGAGGAACTCAGGGCGCATTTCCTCTGATGATCGATAGCATATAATTAAAGGCACGGGATGACCGTGCCTTTTTGAATTTCCGATTTTTACCTGAACATTTCCGTGAACCATATTTCCGGAGCGGTGAAGCTTTTTCCGTTCAGATATTCAAGAATGCCGCTGTCGGTAGTAAATCTGAATGTCAGCTTGTATGAATACAAAGCTTGATACTTAAAGCCGTATTTGCGGTTTATCTCGTTTTTTCCGTACTTTCCGTCACCTAAAAGCGGATGCCCTATATATGCAAGATGCGCCCTTATCTGGTGTGTCCTGCCTGTGAGAAGGGCTGCCTCAACAAGACTTAGCCCGTCCTTTTCGGCAAGGACCTTGTATTTTGTCTTTATTGTCTTAGTGTTTTCATTTGGCTTTTTGGAAATATATACACGGTTCTGCTTTTCGTTCTTTTCGAGATAGTCCGTCAGCAGAGCCTCTTTCTTTTTGAAAATGCCTACAGCTATGCACAGATAGAGCTTTTCTATCTCCCTGTCCTTTAGCTTCTGATTCATTATACGCAGAGTTTCCGCATTTTTGGCGGCTATGACTATTCCGCCGGTATTCCTGTCTATCCTGTTTACAAGCGCAGGAGCAAAGGAGTTTTCATTTTTCGGGTCATATTCGCCCTTATCATAAAGATAGTGCTGTATGCGCGCTATCAGTGAATCAAAGTGGTATGTTTCATCGGGATGTACGAGCAGTCCGGGCTTTTTATTGAGAAGCATTATATTTTCGTCCTCATATATGATATCAAGCTTTACCGGCGCTTTTAGAAAATCATAGCTGTCATATTCTTCCTCGAAGAATTCATCCTTTATATAAAGCGTGAGGATATCGCCTGTCTGCAAACGGCTCGATATATCGCATTTTTTCCCGTTGAGCTTTATGTATTTTGTCCTGATATATTTATACATAAGTGACTGCGGCATGTTCCTGAACTTTTTTGTAAGGAATTTATCAAGTCTTTGTCCGCTGTCGTTTGCGCTTATTTCTATCTGTCTCATTATCTGCCCTCATATCTCAATAGTTTTTCCTGTGGAAATATAGTCCAGCTTTTTTATATAATTTCTCATAAAATTATACTGCTCAACGCCTGTACAATGGCATGTATAATATTGAGTAGGCTCACTGTCAAGCTGTTTTGCAAGCGATATGAGCTTTTCGCCGCATTCAAGCTTTGAAAAATGAAAGCCGCCTATCAATACATCGGGTATGAACCAGCTTTCTATATTGTTTATACCCTTATGCGAACAGCCGCTTATAAGTATTCGTTTGCCGTTTTCTTTTATGAGAAGATACTGTTCATGTCTGAAATCGTCAGGGACAAGCCTGCCGTTTTCAAGCATATTCAGACCGAATGAGCCGAGGTCGGTCATCTTTTCTCTGTCATTGCAGGAGTAAAGAGTCAGCTTGTCGGATATTTTAGTAATTTCGTCTGTGAATATTATCCTTTCGCTGTTTTCAAGCGAGGAGTCAAGTCCTATATATTTTTCCGTACCGTTATAATGCGGTTCAAATGCATAGCGGCTCATATATATCGGTGCTTTTTTGTTTATCTCGATAAATTTTTTCAGACCTCCGCCGTGGTCATAATGTCCGTGTGAAAGTATCATCATATCGACAGATGAAAGGTCGATACCGAGATGTCCGGCATTTTCGGCAAAAAGCTCTGTTTGTCCCGAATCGAAAAGTATCTTCTTATCGTCAGTCTCTATGTACAGGCTAAGACCATGCTCAGTCCTGAGACCGATTTCTGTTGTATTTTCCGTTAATGCAGTTACTCTCATATTACACCTCATATATATGAGCTTTATTTATCATTAAGCTCTATTATATTTCTTATCTCGGCTTCAGCAGCTCTGACTTCATCTAAAAACGACCTTGAAGAAACTCTCAAAGCGCCGTTTCCCAGGATAATGAGCTGTTCCATACCGTCCGAAGTGACAACTCTGACTCTGTGCCTTTTTGCAAGCTTATTAGTCGTCTTTTCTATATACATGTCGGCTGTTTCGGCTTCCTTTGTATAGACAATGCTTATATTTCCAAGCTTTTCGACCTCACCTCTGCCGCCCGTTACCTTGTAGGCGTCAAAGACAAGTATAAGCTCACATTTTTTATAGCCCTGATAATTGCACAGTATGTTTATCAGGGTATTTCTTGCTGCATCTATATTCGTTTCGGATATCTTTTTCAGTTCGTCCCAGGAGAATATGACATTGTATCCGTCAACAAGAAGATATTCCGTATCATCATCATATTTTGCTGCGCTGTTTTTCTGCTTATCATTGTTTACGGGTGCAGTGAATACTTTGCTCTCGGTTATCTGCCTGCGCTTTACAGGACCGTATGTCTGCTCGAATATGTGCATAAGCTCTTTGTCGAGAGCGAATATATCCCTGCTGTTCCTGCACTCCGAAAATATCCTGCGGCTTTGCGGCGCATCATCATTTTTTGGTTTTCCGAAGGAATAGGGAATGTGCATGTATTTCGGGACATCGTTCCACTTTACATTAAAGCCTGCGCCGTGTGAGCAGAACACGGAATCGCTTGGATTGTCTATATCTCTTTCGGGGTCATAGTCGGCGGCGGAAAGTATCTCCTCTGTATTATGACATTCCTCATAGCCGCTGAAGCTGCAAACAAGTCTGCCTGTGCCGTGAGTATATTGTGTTACCTCTTTGCCGTAGTTGCTTATCTCAGAAACAGGCGCTTTTCCGTTTATTACAGACATTTCGCCTGCTGTTTCAGGCTGGTCAAAGCTGCCCGACATTTTTTGTATATCCGATATAGCCCTGCCTATGCATTCGGACGGTACTTCAAGAGTGAATGAATATACAGGCTCAAGAAGTATGCTGTCTGCACATCGAAGTCCCTGTCTTACAGCTCTGAGAGCTGCCTGCCTGAAATCGCCGCCCTCTGTATGCTTTGGATGAGCCTTTCCTGACAGAAGTATTATCTCCATATCGGTTATAGGAAAACCGCCCAGCACTCCTACATGAGCCTTTTCGTAAAGATTTGAAAGTATAAGTCTTTGCCAGTTCTTGTCAAGAGAATCTTCCCTGCATTCACTTCTGAATACTATACCGCTGTTTCTTTTTCCGGGTCTGAGCAGCAGATGTACCTCCGCATAATGTCTTAGCGGCTCAAAATGTCCCACGCCCTCGACCTCGTTCGTTATGGTCTCCTTGTAGATTATACTTCCTGTTCCGAATTTTACTTCAAATCCGAAACGCTGTGATATTACGGCTTTCAGCACTTCAAGCTGTATCTCACCCATAAGTCTGAGCTGTATTTTCGCATATCTTTCATTCCAGACTATATTCAGCTGCGGGTCTTCATTTTCAAGTATTTTAAGCTTTTCAAGCGCTGTGTGAGAGTTTATTTCCGGCGGCAGTTCGAGAGAATATGTAAGTACGGGCGTAAGTATCGGCAGTGATGAATTTTTTTCTGCGCCGAGCCCGTCACCCGGCAGCGCAAAGCTTATTCCCGTAACAGCGCATACTGTTCCTGCGTCTGCGTATTCTTCGGAAGTGAATTTTTCTCCCGAATATATCCTTATCTGACTTACCTTTTCATTGCTGATATTCTTGCCGCTTTTAAGGATATCCCTTACCCTGAGAGTGCCGCCCGTAACTTTAAGATATGTGAGCCGGCGGCCTTGCTTGTCCTCGGCTATCTTGAACACCTTTCCCGCGAAAGCATCATTATAAACGGGCATTTCCGTATATTCATCCATGACGGACAAAAATTCGTCAACGCCCTGTAATTTCAGCGCCGAGCCGAACATGCAGGGAAATATCCTGCGCTGCTTTACTGCCGATATGATATTCTTTTTTTCGATAGTATCACTGCTGTAGTACTCGTCCAGAAGTCTGTCGTCACATTCCGCAAGACCTTCGTAAAATTTGCCGTCATTTCTGTCGGTGAAGTCCGCGCAGCTTTCACTGAGTTTTTGTTTGAGCTGATACATTATCCCATCTTTATCTACTGTGGGAATATCAGTCTTGTTTACAAAAATAAAACACGGAACATTGTACTTACTCAGCAGCTTCCATAATGTGAGAGTATGGCTTTGCACTCCGTCAGTACCGCTTATTACAAGTATCGCATAATCAAGCACCTGCAATGTTCTTTCTGTTTCTGCTGAAAAATCGACATGTCCGGGAGTATCTAAAAGTGTGAATACGGTATCGCCGTAATTCAGGACAGCCTGCTTTGAGAATATAGTTATACCTCTTTCACGTTCAAGAGAGAACGTGTCAAGAAAAGAATTTTTATGGTCTACTCTGCCGAGCTTGTTTATATTTCCCGAACGGTAGAGCATAGCTTCGGAAAGCGTTGTTTTACCCGAATCGACATGTGCAAGTATTCCTGTAACTATTTTTTTCATCTTATTGCCGCCTCCGTTTGTCCGCCTCCGTTATATACACAGCAACAGCCGCTTATTTTCCAATATAAGCGGCTGTCAGGGCGCGGTATATCAACTGCGCCTGTGATTTTTGCGGTAAAATTTTATCTGTTAATTTTTCTCTAATTTTTTGAGCTTTTCCATTTCGGAGCGGTCTATTTTTATCTGTCCGTCCTTTATGAGAGTTACATCCTTTACCTTATAGGTACGCGCGGCGGCATCGGGCGCTTTGTGCAGTGATACGGTGAGAGTGCCTGTTATCAGGTTGACATCAATGACTGTTCCCTTGCCGTCAGCGGTATTTACTATAGCGCCTGTCTTTGGAGTTGTTTTCAGAAGGTCTGTATAAGCGTCCTGCTCATATTTAAGACAGCACATGAGCCTGCCGCATGTTCCGGATATTTTAACGGGATTCAGCGACATTCCCTGCTCCTTTGCCATTTTTATAGAAACAGGCTGGAAATCGCCCAGGAATGTTTTGCAGCAGAAGGGTCTGCCGCATATTCCCAGACCGCCGAGCATTTTTGCTTCATCTCTTACGCCTATCTGTCTCAGCTCTATCCTTGTGCGGAAAACATAAGCAAGATCCTTTACAAGCTCACGGAAATCAACTCGTCCGTCAGCAGTGAAATAGAAGAGTATCTTGTTATTGTCAAAGGTGTACTCGACATTTATCAGCTTCATTTTGAGATTATGTTCGGCTATTTTCTGACAGCATATCTCATAGGCTTTCTTTTCCTTTTCTTTGTTTTCCGCCACATGCTGCATGTCCTCATCTGTGGCTATGCGTATGAGCTTTTTCAGCGGATAGCTTATATCATTGTCGTCTACCTGCCTGTTGTCCATTGCGACCTCTCCGCACTCTATTCCGCGGCTCGTTTCCACTATGACATGCTCTCCGTTTTTAAGCTCATAGCCGTCAGGGTCAAAATAATATATCTTTCCTACATCTCTGAATCTTACACCTATTATAGTAGCCATATTTTCCTCCGTTTCAGTTATTCCTCAGCTCAGCGCAAAGCCATGTGCTGTAAAAATTAAGGTTTACATTTGTATTAAGTATATCTCTTGCCTTTAACGTCTTTTCCTGAAGTCTGAAAAGACGCTTTCTTGTAAGCTTTAAGGCGGTATCCTTTGCAAGCTGTGAAGTGTTTTCTATTCCTGCCGATGCTTTCACACATTCGGATATCAGCTCACAAAGTATATCAAGACTGTCAACAGCCAGAGACCTGCTTTGTGAAAGCTTGTTTGCGGCGACAAGAAGACTGTATTCAGTCGAAAGCGGTATTGCTTTAAGCATTTCCTCGGCAATTATCCTTGCTTCCTCACTGCCGCCTTCAAGAAGCGCTGCAGCGTTCCCGATATTCCCGATACTGTTTTTGACTGCGCTTCGTATCTCGGTAATATCCTTGTCGGGAAAGCGTTTTGCAAGAAATCCAACAGCGTCATTGAAATCAGGCGGATATAATGAAAATACCCTTGACCTTGATATAACAGTCGGCAAAAGAGAGGCGGCAGAAACAGCCGTCAGTATAAAAACGACATTTTCGGGCGGTTCTTCAAGTATTTTAAGAAAAGCGTTCTGAGCAGGCATGAGCATTTTTTCACAGTTCAGGAGCATATACACCTTTTTTGGGGCTTCATTCGGCTTTATATATGCATCCGAGCGTATGTTCCTTATAGCTTCGATATTTAGCCCGCCCGAATTATTCCCGTCAGCCGTAAAAATATCGGGATGTATATTTTTTTCGGCTTTCAGACAGTTTCCGCATACACCGCAGGGGCGTTCATTATCCGATGAGCATACGCAGGAACGCGATATTATCTCCGCAAGAGTTTTTTTACCCGTACCCTTTGCGCCCTCTATTATCATAGCATGGGGGAGAGTATCCCTTTTTATAAGCTCCGCAAGCTCATTTTTTACTTCTTCATTACCCACAAATTCCGATATCAGCATAGACAAATATCTCTTTCCGAAAATTACTTTAATCTTTATTATAAACCATTATCGATGATATTACAACAAAAAATTTTTTTAATTTGGCTTTTGCTATATCATTTGTCTGTGGAATTTGATATAATTAAACTATAATTTATTTATCTGTTGTATATTTCGCTGTATTTTACTTCATTTGAGAGAAGTATTATCGCAATAAGATTTGGTACAGCCATAAGTCCGTTGAGAGTGTCGGATATTTCCCATACCAAAGATATGCTCGTTATGCAGCCGAGATATACCGCGCAGGAATATATTATCCTGTACAGCTTTATATATTTTCCTTTTGTAAGATATTCAAAGCTTTTTTCGCCGTAGTATGACCATGAAACGAGAGTTGCAAAGGCAAAAAGCACTATTGAAAGCGACAGGAATATATTTCCTGCGTTTCCGAGTACCCTGCTGAATGAAAGCGCGCTAAGCTCTATCCCGTCAAGACCTGAGCTGTCCGAGCCTGTTGTGAGTATGCACAGCGCCATAAGCGTACAAAGCACGATGGTATCTATGAATACCTGAAAGATACCCCACATTCCCTGCTCATATGCGTTATCGGTTTCGGCAGCCGAATGTACTATCGGAGAGCTTCCAAGTCCTGCTTCATTTGAGAATACGCCCCTTGAAATGCCGTATTTCAGGGCTTTTGATATGCCGTAGCCTGTCAGACCTCCTGCGGCGGCTCTTATGTCAAAGGCTTCTTTTACTATACGAACAAGAACGGACGGTATTTCCGTGAAATTCACGGCAAGAACTGCCGCGGCTGCAAGAGTATATACAACAGCCATTACAGGTACTAATTTTTCAGTTAGCGAAGATATCCTTTCGATACCGCCGAATATTATAAGCGCTGTTATGACAGAAAGGATGATACCGCATATACCGCTGTCTATTCCGAAACCGTTTTTCAGAGCGCCGGCGACAGAGTTTGACTGGGTTATATTTCCCATTCCGAAAGCGGCAAGCGTACAGAAAAATGCAAATACAACGGCAAGCGGTTTACAGCCGAGACCCTTTTCTATGTAATACATTGGGCCGCCGACATATTTCCCGTTTCGCTTGACACGGTATTTTACACCAAGAACATTTTCGGCAAAGACTGTAGCCATGCCGAAGAATGCGGCTGTCCACATCCAGAATACAGCGCCTGCGCCGCCGAGAGCTATAGCATTGGCAACGCCGACTATATTTCCCGTACCGATAGAGCCTGCAAGCGCTGTAGCCATAGCCCGAAACGGAGATATCCCCGATTTTTTGCCGTTTTTGGTTTTGCTGTCCATAAATGAAAGTGCTGTTTTTCTCCACCATATTTTAAGACCTGTGAGCTGAAAAAATCTCAGCTTTACCGAAAAAAATATGCCTGTGCCGACTAAGAACAGAAGCATAAAGGGTCCCCATACTATATTATTTATACAGGCGTTTACACTTTCTATCATCTCCATAAAAAACCCCCATGAAAATAATTAAAAATTAATAATAAGAGGTGCTTACAATGAAATTCAGGATAGGTCACGGTTATGACGTTCATCAGCTTACAGAGAGCAGAAGGCTTATAATAGGCGGCGTCGATATACCGCATGAAAAGGGACTTTTAGGTCATTCTGATGCAGATGTCCTTGTACATGCCGTAATAGACTCGCTTTTCGGCGCGGCGGCTTTGGGCGACATAGGTACGCATTTTCCCGATACTTCGCCAGACTATAAAGATGCAGACAGTATAGAATTATTAAAAGCATCCTGTAAAATATTGTACGAAAAAGGGTACAGAATATCGAATATAGATGCAACTGTCATAGCTCAGAAGCCTAAATTAAAGCCGTATATCGAGGATATGAGAAAAAATATCGCTGCCGCAATGGGTACAGATACAGATTGTGTGAGCATTAAGGCAACAACCGAGGAAAAGCTTGGATTTACCGGCAGGCTTGAGGGAATCTCAGCTCATTGTGTCGCTCTGATATACTGTGATTGATGTAAAGTCAAAAGACTTTACATATACTGCGTTGCTTTTTTGGACAAAAATATATTTAAATTAAATGATTTATTATTGATACTTCTGTATTTTATTTAATAATCTTTTATAGAAAATACAGATAA
Source organism: uncultured Eubacteriales bacterium (assembly GCA_900321195.1). Classification (GTDB taxonomy): domain Bacteria; phylum Bacillota; class Clostridia; order Oscillospirales; family Acutalibacteraceae; genus UBA1213. The sequence continues at coordinate 179 of ONVG01000048.1, read as the reverse complement.
AAATATTCAATAAAAATATTTTTTTGTATAATTTGTGACATTAAAGCATTGTTAAATTCTACAAAATTGTACATATGATGCAGGGCAACAGCATTTACTTTTTTAGAAAGCAATGGTAAAATAAAAGAATGAGAATAGAAGAATTAAAAGCGGAAATAAAAAATATCAGCGAGCCAAGG
>ONVG01000081.1 GCA_900321195.1 uncultured Eubacteriales bacterium | reverse complement strand
AGTGAGTTCTGGCAGAGATGGCACATCTCTCTCAGCTCCTTCTTCAGAGATTATCTTTTCTATGCGCCTGTTTTCGGCAGACCGAGAAAGTATTTCAACCTCTTCCTCGTATGGTTCTGCACAGGCCTCTGGCACGGCGCTTCATGGAACTATATCTTCTGGGGTCTGTATTTCGGTCTTTTCCTGCTCTTGGAAATAAAGATAGGCAAGAAACGCATGAAAAAATGGCCGCTTGTACTTACCCATATCTACAGTAAGCTCGTTATAGTTCTGGGCTTCGGTATTTTCTGCTTCTCCGATATGGGACAGCTTGGAAACTTCTTTGCAAATGTCAGCGGTTTGAGCATGATAACACACGGAAATGCTTTTGCCGATACGCTTACATGGAACGTATTCCTTAAAAATATCTTCCTGTTTATTATTGCCGTTGCAGTATCTATGCCGATACTCCCGAAAATCAAGCAGTTCTTCTTTGAGTGGGGCAATAATTATGTATATACAACAGGCAAGGTACTTGGCGCGGTAGGCTGTGTCTATCTGCTCCTTATGTCGAGCATACTTCTTGTAGATACGACCAATAATCCGTTCCTTTACTTCCGTTTCTGATAAATATATGAAGGAGGAAAATTATGGAAAACAGACCAGAAAAGCTGGAAAATTTAAAAGCAGCAAGACCTGACGGCTCTGAAAACAATACTTCAAATAAAAAAGATTTCAATTCCTATAAAAGATCTTCCGTGAGCAGATTTTCCTCGATGATATCAATACTGATAGTTCTTCCGGCTTTTGCATTTTTCACTCTGTTCATGTGGTTTTTCCCGAAATCCGATAAGTCGGAGATAGAAAAAAGAAATCTTACTTCTTTCCCGACATTCTCAGCAGAAAGCTATTTTTCGGGTGAATTTACAAGAGGCGTGAATACCTGGTTCACGGATACAACGCCTTACCGTGATGATATGAAAAATGCAGGCAACAGCTTTAAGGGTACTTTCGGAATATCAACTGAGGATACCGTAAATGTTGTAGGCAATCTTAAAAAGGTAAATAAAAAGCCAAACGCTCAGAAAAACGAGAACAGCAAATCCGAAGAAAGCAAACCTCAGGAAAGCAAGACCGAGGAAAGCAAAGCCGAGGAAAGCAAGAACGAGGAAAGCAAGACTGAGGAGAGCAAGACTGAGGAAAGCAAAGCCGAGGAAAGCAGCGAATCTTCAAGAGACTATACTCAGGAAGAGGCTGACTACACCGTTGAGAACGGCGTTATAGTCGTTAAGCAGGACGGACATTACAGAGGTCTTGAAATGTTCGGCGGCGGTACCGGAAATGCTTATGTCGAAGCTCTGAACACTCTCAGAAGCAAGCTTGATGATAAAGTAAAAATGTATTCCATGATAGCGCCGCTTGCGAGTGAGTATTATACTCCCTCAAATTACAGCGATTATACGCTCAATCAGAAGGAATATTTCGACGATATCGCGGCAAGACTTGATAAGGGCATAACAAGCGTTGATATAGACTCTGTGCTTGCAAAGCATGTCGAAGAGCCTATATACTGCCGTACAGACCATCACTGGATGCCGTTGGGCGCATATTATGCTTGTCAGGAATTTGCAAAGGCAGCAGGAGTTGACTTCAAGGAGCTCAGCACATACAAGCCTGAAAAGATAGAGGGCTTTGTCGGAACTATGTATGCGTTCTCAGGCGGAGATATAAACATCAAGAACGACCCGGAAGACTTCATTTACTATGTTCCCGATAACTATTCTGAGGTCAAGACAGACTTCTATGATACTTCATTCAACTATGACTATACAGGCTCATACTTCAAGCAGGTAGGCGACCCGCAGAGCAATGCTTATCTTACCTTCTTCGGCGGTGATGAGCAGGTAGTAAAGGTAAGAACAAATGTAAAGAACGGCAGAAAGCTTATCGTAATAAAGGACAGCTACGGCAATGCAGAGCCGGGATTTTACATGAACAGCTTTGAGGAGATATATATTGTCGATATGCGTTACTTCAACGTAAATCTTGTTGACTTCATCAATAAGATGGGAATAACGGATGTGCTTTTCACAATGGTAACGTATTCGGCATTCGGCGGCAACGCAGATAATCTTATGACACTCATAACTCAGAATGAGGGTCAGGAAATAATCGACGGATATAAACCCGAAGAGTAATTTCAGATCGGCAGGCGAAAGTCTGCCGATTGAATTATACAGAAAAGGAGAGGTATAATGAAAGAGCTGGAATATCCCTTTGACAGCGAATATATAATCAAAAAGCGCAAGTCTATAAAGCGTACCCTTCTTGCAGACGGGACTAAAAGACTTAAAAAGAAAATAGCAGTTTTCGGCGGTTCCACGACCAACGATATAGTTGTGTATCTTGACCTCTTTCTGCTGAACAACGGTATCGAGGCTGAATTCTATCAGTCGGAATATGCTCAGTACTGGCAGGATGCTATGTTTCCGAGTCAGGAGCTTTTGGATTTCAAGCCCGACCTTGTATTTATCCATACAACAAACAGGAATGTAAGCGCATATCCCGACACCTCAATGTCCAAGGATGAAGTAAACTCAATGTTGGAAAACGAATATAAAAAGTTTGAGCAGATGTGGCAGAAGATAGCCGATACCTATCACTGTCCTGTAATACAGAATAACTTTGAAATGCCGTTTTACCGCATAATGGGAAACAAGGACTGCAGTGACTACAGAGGACGCTCAAACTATCTTACAAGACTTAACAATAAGTTCTATGAATATGCCGACAAAACTCAGGGCTTCTATATAAACGATATCAATTTCATATCCGCTTCATACGGACTCAAAGCGTGGAGCGACCCTTCATACTGGAATATGTATAAATATGCTATGTGCGTTGACGCTATACCCGAATTTTCATTCAACCTTGCAAATATCGTAAAGTCGGTTTTCGGCAGGAACAAAAAGGCGCTTGCACTCGACCTTGACAATACTCTCTGGGGCGGTGTTGTAGGTGATGACGGCGTTGACGGAATACAGATAGGTCAGGAAACAGGCGTTGCACAGTCATACTATGAATTTCAGAGCTATATAAAGTCCCTGAAATCTCTCGGTATAATCCTGACAGTATGCTCAAAGAACGACCATGAGAACGCTATAGCAGGTCTTGAACATCCGGAGGGCGCGCTCAGACCGGATGATTTCATAATCATAAAAGCAAACTGGGAGAACAAGGACAGGAATATTATCGAAACGGCAAACGAGCTGAATATACTCCCCGATTCCATTGTTTTTGTTGACGACAATCCTGCCGAAAGAGCAATAGTACAGGCTCAGATACCAGGAGTAAGCGCACCGGTGATGGACAGCGTTGAAAATTATATCACGACCATAGACAGGAACGGCTATTTTGAAGTAACAAATTTCAGTGATGACGACCTCAAACGAAATGAGATGTACAAGGCGAATGCGCAGAGAGCCGCTCAGCAGTCTGCATTCACGGATTATAACGATTATCTCCGCAGTCTTGAAATGACGGCTGTTATAGATGATTTCATTCCGGTATATCTCCAGCGCATAACACAGCTTACAAACAAGAGCAATCAGTTCAATGTTACTACAAAGCGCTATACGGCTACCGAGATGGAGGAGGTATTCAACAGCAGCGAATACATCCGCCTTTACGGAAAGCTTATTGACAAATTCGGCGATAACGGTGTTGTATCCGTTGTTATAGGCAAGAAGGATAATGACATTCTCAATATGGAGCTTTGGATAATGAGCTGCCGTGTCCTTAAAAGAGATATGGAGCTTGCGATGCTGGATAAGCTTGTTGAGCGCTGCAGGGAGCAGGGCATAAAGACTATAAGAGGCTATTATTATCCGACTGCCAAGAACAATATGGTAAGAGAGCTGTATAAATTCTTCGGATTTGAGAAGATAAGCGAGGACGAGGTCGGCAATACAGTCTGGGAGATGTCTGTTGACGGCTATGAGCAGAGAAACCACGTTATCAGCGTTGAAGGCAATAAATAATTAATAATTAATTAAATAATCAAAAAGGAGCAAAGAAGTATGGACACAAAAGTAATTTATCAGAGATTGAACAAGGTTTTCCGTGATGTATTTGATGATGATTCAATAACGGTAAATCCAAAGACAACAGCGGACGACATTGACGATTGGGACAGCCTTGAGCATATCACACTCATAAACGCTGTTGAGCGTGAGTTCAAGATGAAGTTCAAGATGGGCGAGATATCTTCGATGAAGAATGTCGGAGAGATGGCGTCTATCATAGCTGCAAGAGCCAAATAATAATAGAATAGCAATCACATAAAAAAACGCATGACAGACCTGATAAAAAGGGCATGTCATGCGTTTTTTATTTTAAAAATTGCGGGTGCAGGGACTCGCAGTCCCTGCCGAGGGTTCCAAGGGGCGAGCAGCCCCTTGGTGGGGTTCGGGGCAAAGCCCTGATATGCAAAGCCCTGATATGTAAAGCGGCGGATTTAAGTTGCAGATGAGGCAAACTGTGAGTTGTAAAGGTTGGTGTAGAAGCCGTTTCGGGACATGAGCTGAGAGTGGCTGCCCTGCTCGATAACGTTTCCGTCTTTCATTACAAGTATTGTGTCGGCTTCCTTGATGGTGGAAAGTCTGTGGGCAACGATAAAGCTTGTACGTCCTTTCATCATGTTGTTGAAGGCTTTTTGTATGCGTATCTCGGTTCGGGTATCTATGCTGCTCGTTGCTTCGTCAAGTATAAGCATGGGCGGGTCGCAAAGCATTACTCTTGCTATGCACATGAGCTGCTTTTGTCCCTGTGAGAGATTTGAGCCGTCTTCTGTTATCATAGTGTCATAGCCGTCCGGCATACGCTCTATGAAATGGTCGATGAATGCGCTTTTTGCAGCAGCCTTTATCTCGTCAAGAGAGGCATCAGGCTTTCCGTAGGCTATGTTCTCACGGACTGTGGCATTATAGAGCCAGCTTTCCTGAAGTACCATTCCGTACATCGAGCGCAGAGTGTCACGCTTCATATTATATATACTTGTTCCGTCTATGCGGATATCTCCCTTGTCAGCATCATAGAAACGCATGAGAAGATTTATGAGGGTTGTCTTTCCGCAGCCTGTGGGTCCGACTATAGCCACCTTGCTGCCTGGAGCAACATGAAGGTCAAAGTTTGTGATAAGCTTTTTGTCGGGCGAATATGAAAAATCCACATGGTCTATGTCTATCCTGCCTTTGCATGGTAAGCAGTCAGGAGCATTTTCCGGATCGGGTATCTGGTCATTCTCGTCAAGCAGAGTGAATACTCTTTCTGCGCCTGCAAGCGCCGTTTGCAGCTGAGGTATAACGCCCGTTACTTCATTGAACGGCTTTGTATACTGGTTCGCATAGGTTATGAATGCGGATATCTGTCCGACTGTGAGAGAGCCGTTTATTACGCTTACTGCACCTGTTACACATACGGCTGTTGTTACTATGCCGTTTACGAATCTTGTACTCGGATTTGCAAGCGATGAATAGAACTGGGATTTTTTTCCGCACACATACAGCCTTTGATTTATCTCGTCAAAGCTTTCCTGAGCTTCGTCTTCATATCCGAAAGCCTTTACAAGCTTCTGCTGACCGACATATTCATTTATGTATGCGCTTATTTCGCCCTGGGTTTCCGACTGGAGCTTGAACTGCTTTTGTGAGAGCCTTGTTATGAATGCGGCAACGAACATTGAAAGCGGTGTTATTATAACAACAACTATAGCTATGAAAAAGTTCATTGCTATCATAAATGCAAGGGTACAGAATATCATTATTATACCTGAGAAAAGCTGTGTTATGCCTTGAAGAAGTCCGTCGCCTACAGCATCGGTGTCGTTTATTATCCTGCTTATCAGGTCGCCGTGAGGATGAGAGTCGATATATTTCAGCGGCACTGAATTGAATTTTGCGAATATCTCACGCCTTATATCCCTTACCGTCATATAGCTTACAGTGTTTATGCAAAGACCCATGAGCCACTGGAAAACTGCGCCCGAAAGAACTGTTACGGCAGTCATGAGAAGAAGCTGCCATATTTCATTAAAGTTTACATTTCCCTTTTCGACAGCTCTGTCTATTGCAAGACCTATCAGAACGGGAGCCGTCAGGTTCAGCACGACATATAAAAGCGCGAATATCATAGCGCATATCATGCTTTTGCGGTAAGGTGAGGCATATTTCAGTATTCTTTTTATCACATTTTTTCTGCTCTGCTTCATTTGTTCCTTACCTCCTCTTCCTTGAGCTGTGACAGGCATATCTCTCTGTACACGCTGCATGTATCGAAAAGCTCATTGTGAGTGCCTGCTCCTGCAAGCTCGCCTTTGTCAAGTACGAGTATCTTGTCCGCATATCTTACAGTTCCCACGCGCTGTGATACCATCAGGACAGTCATATCCTTTGTTTCTTCATTAAGAGCTTTTCGGAGCGCCGCATCCGTTGCAAAGTCGAGTGCGCTTGCGCTGTCGTCAAGAATGAGTATTTCGGGCTGTGAAACAAGCGCTCTTGCGATAGTAAGACGCTGACGCTGACCGCCTGAAAGATTCTTTCCTCCTGCCGATACCATCTTGTCCGTTTTTTCGGGCAGCTTGCTTACAAATTCATAGAACTGGGATATTTTCAGAGCTTTTTCTATTTCTTTGTCTGAAGCATCCTTTTTGCCCCATCTCATGTTTTCCTTTATCGTACCCGAAAAAAGAGCCGCTGTCTGCGGAACTATTCCTATCTTTCCGCGCAGCCCCTTGAATGTATAATCCTTTACGTCGGCGCCGTTGACAAGAACTTCACCCTCGGATGCATCATAAAATCTCGGTATAAGATTTACAAGTGTGCTTTTGCCTGAGCCTGTACCGCCTATGATACCGACAGTCGAGCCTTTTTCTGCGGTGAAGCTTATGTTTTTCAGAGCATAGCCGCTTCCTTCATATCCGAATGATACATTTCGGAATTCTATGCAGGGCGCATTCTCATCTTCAACAGCGTCCTTTTCATTTTCAA
>ONVG01000133.1 GCA_900321195.1 uncultured Eubacteriales bacterium | reverse complement strand
GCGGAAAAATAAAAAAGGAGAGATCTAACAATGGATATAGTTTGTTTGGACCTTGAGGGCGTTCTTGTGCCGGAAATATGGATAGCATTTGCTGAGGCAAGCGGCATTCCGGAGCTTAAAAAGACTACCCGTGACGAGCCTGACTACAACAAGCTCATGAACTACAGACTCGCTATACTTAAAGAGCATGGTCTTGGTCTTAAAGAGATACAGGACACTATCGCTAAGATAGAGCCTATGGAGGGTGCAAAGGAATTCCTCGACAAGCTCCGTGAAAAAACACAGGTCATCATCATCAGCGATACATTCACACAGTTTGCAAAACCGCTCATGAAAAAACTCGGCTGGCCGACTATCTTCTGCAATACTCTTGTTGTTGCTGACAGCGGTGAGATAACAGGCTTCAAAATGCGTATCGAAAAGTCAAAGTACACAACCGTAAAGGCTTTGCAGTCTATCGGCTATGAAACTATCGCAAGCGGTGACAGCTATAATGACCTCGGCATGATAAAGGCAAGCAAGGCAGGCTTCCTTTTCAGAAGTACAGACAAGATAAAGCAGGATAATCCCGAGCTTCCCGCTTTTGAAACATATGACGAGCTTTTCGAGGCTATCTCGGCAAATTTAGGCTAAGCTCATCTCTAAGCTAAAAATGATAAAAAAGTCAGGCTTCCTGTGAAAGTCTGACTTTTTTTGTAAAGGGGAATAAATATGTTCAGAAAAATGAGAAGGCAGCGTCAGCAATTGCCCGATGAAAAAGCCGAACAGCTCCTTAAAGACGCTTCACACGGCATTATGGGCGTTATCGGTGATGACGGCTATCCATATACTGTCCCTGTCAATCATGTTTATGAAAACGGGAAAATATACTTCCACTGTGCAAAAAGCGGTCATAAGATCGACGCTTTGAAAAGCTGTGATAAAGTTTCATTCTGCGTAATAGCCAAAAGCGATGTAATACCGTCAAAAAGAGCAACAGATTATCTTAGCGTGATAGCCTTCGGAAAGGCAAGAATAATTACCGACAGCAATGAAATATACAGGATAGCAAAGCTTATCGGAGAAAAATTTTCCTCAGATTATCCCGACGAAACAGAAAAAGAGATAAACGACACTATCAAAGCAAATTCCATGTACTGCGTTGAAATAACAGTCGAACACATGACAGGAAAGTGTTCGCTCAATAATATACAGCCGTAACGCAAAAAGTCCGAAGTCTTTTAACAGGACTTCGGGCTTTAGGCTTATGTTAATTTTCGCTGCGTATGGTTTCAATGATATTCTGTGTGCGTACCTTGCGGATAGAAAATCTCATTATTACCCATACAAGTATAAGCACTGCGAATATACTGATAAGTATTCCGTATATCGGGATAATGAAAGGCATACTAATTGTCGAGCTTCTCATACGTGAACCGTAAATAGAGTAAACCGCCCAACTTCCAAGAAGTCCTATCGGTATGCCGATAATGAGGGATTTAACGGTATAAAGCAGGCTTTCAAGCGCTATCATCCTGTTGAATTCCTTCTTTGTCATGCCTATGGACTGGAGGACCGCAAATTCTTTTCTTCTCATCCTCATATTAGTAGTGATAGTATTGAAGATATTAGTAAGTCCTATAAGAGATATTACTATTATAAATCCGTATGCAAATATCTCCGCTATGACAAGTATCATATTTGCGGCGCGCGCTACTGATATCCTATCATTTATATAGAAATCAACTTTGCTCAATTCATTTTTAAGATCACTAAGTTCTTTCTCGAATTTTTCCGGATCGGTCACACGAAGTGACATTTTTGCATCGGTATCGATGTATTCTTTTTTATTTGCGAGCAATGCATCATAATCATCAAGACGCATATATACACAAAGACAGCTGTCACGAAAACCAGACTCGTTCATATATACATCATCATAAAAGCATCCTGCAATATTAAGAGAAAGCGTCATCTTTCTTTCATCCTGCATACGCTTGAATTCATCTTCGCTTATTCCCTCTTCACTTCCGTAAACATAATCGTCATACATCTCGATATCGCATAATACAGTCGGGGTTTCATCTTTTTTGAGCAGATCAACCAACCTGAAGTTTACCTTGTCACTACTGTTGTCAATATCTGAAGCTCTCATCGAACTGACAACGCCTTCATTTTCATATACTCTTATATTGTTCTTGATCAATGCCTTTCCCCTGCATTCCTCAAGGGTCTTGCCGCTTTTTTGTGCAAGCTCGGCAAAAAACTCATCATTTACGGCATGTATACTGAAATCAGCTGAAAAAACGTCCTTATCTGTGTGTACATTTGCCGCTGCGCTGTTCTTCATTTCGTCAGTTACTGCGCTGAGAGGAATATTAATTACAGAGCTGTTAAAATAGGGCGTGATTGAATAGATATATTTTTCAACAGCTGATAATGCTGCTACCTTGGAATAGACATTTTCATATTCCCTGATACTCGTTTTTTCCTGATCCTCATTACTTATATTTGCACTAACACCCATATTGTAAGGCGATGTTTCAAAGTTGTCACGGATATATTTGACATTATACTCCATAAATGAATTCATTGTGATAAACATTGCAACACTGAGAACTATGGATACAACAGTAGCCCTGTACTGCTTGCGGCTTCTTTTCATGTTCTTCCATGCGATAATACCGCCTGCGCCAAAAAGACCTGATATAAATTCAGGCGTTCTGTAGCTCTTTTCCTTGTTCTTGCCTCTCTTTGAGATATTTATATCCTCACTGCTCTGTATCGCAACGATAGGTGATATCTTTGAAGCTCTGACGGCTGCATCATATACCGAGAAGAATATCGTAACTGCGCCGAGAAATACAGCGCCTATTATAACTATGAACGGTACACTAAAAGCAAGCTCTGAGCCGCCCAGGAATTCTCCCAGAAGTCCGTTGCATATTGCTACAAGTCCGGCTGCGGTTCCGACGCCCAAAGCTATTCCCAACGGTATTCCGGCAAGACCAAGCAAAAATCCTTCAAAAAATACATTGCTGCGTATCTGTTTTGAAGTTGCGCCCATTGAAGCAAGCATACCGTAAAGCTTTGTCTTTTCGGTTATTGTTATCGCAAAGCTGTTGCGTATAATGAACACGCTTGCGCCTATTATTATAACAAAAAGGAAGCATGCAAGCAGCAGCATTATAACTGTACGCTCTCCGTCAGGCTCTATGTTCTTTGCTTTAAGCACTTCTGTATTTCTATTGAATTCGGATATATTATTTCCGCTTTTGTGAGCCTGCGGGATTATCTGATCCATAAGCTTTTGAATCACCCTGGAATCATTGGTATCATAATATTTTACTATAAGCTCGGGTTCTACACCTATCAGATTTGCGAATTCAGTGCGGTAATTTTTCTCGGCGCTGTCAGTAAATCTTATAAATACAGCGTCCATTATATTCATGCTGACATGGTTGTATTTATCTTCATCATCAACATAGGCAAATACCGGCGCTCCGCCTATACCGGTATTAAGAAGATTTGAATAAGCATTTGACAATATACCCGATATGGTATATGTAACAGTACTCTGTACATTGAATTTTGATATGCCATTCTCTCCTGTCGGGTCTGAGGGGTCAGGCACGAATTCAGGAAATCCTATTGAAAAGGTTATCTTATCACCTGCGTGATATACCTTGCTGCTGAGCTTTACAAACGAAGGAGAAAGGAGAACTTCATCACTTTTTGCAGGAAGTCTGCCTTCCTTTATCTCAAACTCAAATCCCGAATCATATGTTGCTTTATCAAAGCCCTGTATCGTTACGACATTGGTAAAATCGGAAAGGCTGTCCTCAAAATCAGCAATACCTATCGGACGGGAGAAAAAATAATTTCTTACATTCTGCTCACTGTCAAGCTTTTGGAAAAAAGCCTTTGGAAACTGTCCCGACACCATCATATCATAATCGCCGTTAAATCTTACGGAATTGTTTATGATAGTCTGCTGAACGCTTGTCATCATGCTTGCAACAACAGTTATGAGCGCTATGGAAAGCATTATTCCTATAATGGTAACTATTGTACGCGAAGTATTTTTGCGAAGGCTCGTCAATGTAAGCTTATGCATTATTTTCAAAGCTTACACCCCCTCTACTATTTTTCCGTCCCTTATGGTTATAGTTCTGTCAACTCTCTTAGCTATATCCATATTATGTGTTATCATTATTATTGTCTGACCGAAGGTCTTGTTTGTATGCTTCAGTATGTCAACTATATCATCTGTGGATTTCGTATCGAGATTTCCTGTAGGCTCATCTGCAAGAAGTATGGCAGGCTCATTTATTATCGCTCTTGCTATGGAAACTCTCTGCTGCTGACCGCCCGACATCTCATTAGGAAGACTCCTCATCTTTGCAGATATGCCAAGCTCCTCAAAAATATTCTTTAATCTTTCCTGATCGGGCTTTTTGCCGTCAAGCTGTATAGGAAGTACGACATTTTCCTCTGCTGTGAGTATCGGTATAAGGTTATAGAACTGATAGACTATACCTACCTGCTGTCTGCGGAAAACTGCGAGCTGGTCATTTGTCATATTCGTTATCTCCTGTCCGTTGATAACTATACTTCCGCTTGTTGGTCTGTCAACACCGCCCAGCATATGCAGAAGAGTACTTTTGCCGCTTCCGCTCGTACCGACTATAGCAACAAATTCTCCCTT
>ONVG01000132.1:3645-8334 GCA_900321195.1 uncultured Eubacteriales bacterium | reverse complement strand
CGGACGAACAGATGAAGGCGGCCGAAAAATATGCGGACTGTATAGGTCTTGCTTTTCAGATAGTTGATGATATGCTTGATGTTACATCCGATGAAGCCACTCTTGGCAAGCCCATCGGCAGTGATGCAGAGAACAACAAGTCTACTTATGTAGCCCTGCTCGGGCTTGACGTGTGCCGCAGTCTTGTTTCGGAGCTGACTGACGGTGCTATAGCTGCGCTTTCCGTATTCGGCAGCGGCACGGACATTCTTTCGGATCTTGCAAAGGCTTTGCGTGACCGTCAGAATTGACTTCCGCGGGGCAGGGAGATCAATTTTTAAAATTTACAGCAGGCAGTATCACAAAATTACAATAGAGGATAATTTTGTGTAGTATTTTGGTCTCAAACATATCAAATTCAGCGGTTTTAGGAAGGGGGTCCGGGGGAGAACCCTTTTTCCGCCGGAAAAGGGTTTCCCCCGTGAACTCGCCGGAGCAAAATTGATTTCCGTGGCCAGGGCAACCGCATGAAAAAGAAGAAGAAATATGTTATAATTGACCAAAAGGAGTTGGTCAACAATGACAAAATACTTTGAAGAATTAAGCGACAGCAGGCAGCAGGGGAAAATAAAGTACAAATTGGTAGAAGTAGTCGTAATGGCGATCATAGCAGTAACAGCAGGAGCAGAGCATTGGAGCGAAATAGCTATGTATTGTAAAGCCAAACAAGAAATATTGAAAAAGACGTATCATCTTGAGCTTAAAAACGGAACACCAACAGAAGATACATTCCAAAGAATATTTGCTATCATAAAGCCCAAAGAGTTTGAAAAATGCTTTATCAACTGGGTGAAAGCAGTAATAGATATAAAAGAACAAGAAATTGTCAGCATTGATGGAAAAACATTAAGAGGCACGCAGGACAAAGAAAATAATCGTAATGTCATTCATATGGTAAGTGCATGGGCAAACCATGCCGGAGTGGTTTTAGGTCAGATTCGAGTGAATGAAAAAAGCAATGAAATACCTGCAGTGCCGGAATTATTGGATTGCATAGATGTAAAAGGTTGTATTATTACGAGCGATGCAATGAGTTGTCAGAAAAAAACGGTCAGAAAAATTACCGAGCATGAGTGTGACTATGTTATTTGTTTGAAGGGCAATCAGGAAACGTTGCACGACGATGTAAGACTTTACTTTGAAACAGCCCAAAAAGAACCAAATTTCTATCCTTTATCAAAAACAAAAACTTCTGCAAAAGATCATGGACGCATAGAAAAGAGAGAATACTTCTTAACGGAAGATGTTGACGGAATTGCTGATAAAAATGATTGGTGTAATCTTAATGCTGTCGGAATGGTTCGCAGCACAAGGATCGTCAATGACGTAGAAACAGTTGAAGTCAGATATTTCATAACATCTGTTACAGATGTTAAATTGTTTGCCAGAGCAGTTCGGCAGCATTGGGGAATTGAAAACTCTTTGCATTGGTGTCTGGATATGTCCTTTGACGAAGATCATTGTCGTATGCGAGTAGATAATAGCGGTGAAAATTTCGCTGTTTTGCGTCATATTGCAACAAACCTCTATAAATCTTTTACTTCGGTTAAGTTAAGCCTAAAAGCGAAACGCTTCAAATGTTCCTTTGATGATGAATTTTTGTCAAGCGTCATTTTTAATAAATTTTTATGATTCTTTCATGCGGTTGCCCTGGGTATTATTCATATTTACGTTGACTTTTTAGACAGTGTTGTGTTAAAATGGAATACGTGTAATTGTCTTTAAAAAGGGGAATGGAAATGACAATAAAAAAATTGTTCTTCGAGGAAACTAACCATACGGGGATACAGTTTTTCAGAAGTTTGTTTGTCGGCGGTATCGCAACAGTGGCAGATATGGCTGTACTTATATTTCTGAGAGAGCTTTTCGGTATGCCTGAGGGACTTGCCGCTGTTTTCGGTTTTATAGTCGGACTTGCGGTCAATTATATAGTATCAACATTCTGGGTATTCGCAAAAGCTAAAGTCAAAAACCGCATAATAGATTTTATCGGATTTGCAGTTATAGGAATAATAGGTCTTGGTCTTACTCAGCTCATAATCGAGCCGTTTGCCGTTCAGGGTATGTTCGGTACAGGCATATTTGTAAGCAATAAGATATTCGGTAAGCTTCTGCCGCCTGATAAGTATTACATAATAGGTAAAATGTTAGCGGTAGTTCTTGTATATATGTGGAACTTCTTTGCGCGTAAGTTCATACTTTACCGCAAGGTCGAAATAAAGGACGACAATAAAGCTGAAGATGATACAAAATAAATTTTCTATATAGAGGTAAAGCATATGAAAAAGGTAGTTATAATAGGCGCAGGTCCTGCCGGTCTTACCGCCGCAAACGAGCTTTTAAAAGACAGCAGTGACGAGTTTGAGGTCGTTATACTTGAAGAAACAAATGTCATAGGCGGTATATCACAGACAGTAAGATATAACGGTAACCGCATGGATATCGGCGGTCACAGGTTTTTCTCAAAAAGTGATGAGATAATGAACTGGTGGAAGGAGCTTATGCCGATACAGGGCAAGGACGCTTTCGACGACAAAAAGTTAGGCAGAGAAAAGCCTCTTGAAAAGGGCGGTCCCGACCCCGAAAATGATGATGTTGTAATGCTCGTTCGTGACAGGGTATCAAGAATATACTACAGAAAGCATTTCTTTGATTATCCCGTAAGAATGTCCGCATCGACAATAAAAAACATGGGCTTCTTTACTACAACAGCCGCCGGCTTCAGCTATATAAAATCTTCTATGTTCAAGAAGAAGGAAACTTCACTTGAAAACTTCTACATAAACCGTTTCGGAAAAAAACTCTACAGCATGTTCTTTGAAGGCTATACCGAAAAGCTCTGGGGACGTCATCCGAGTGAGATATCTGCCGACTGGGGTTCTCAGAGAGTAAAGGGACTTTCTATAAAAGCTGTACTCAAAGATATGTTCTCAAAGGTATTCAGCAGCAAAAAGAAAAAGCGTGAGGTCGAGACCTCTCTTATCGAGCAGTTCTGGTATCCTAAGTACGGTCCCGGTCAGTTATGGGAGCTTGCGGCTGAAAAGGCTCAGGAAAAGGGCGCAAAAATACTCAAGGGCTATGGTGTAAAGAATATAGTCTGCAAAGACGGAAAGATAACTTCCGTAGTATGCAGTACGCCCGACGGTGAGAAAACCATTGAAGGCGATGTTTTCATATCGTCAATGCCTGTAAAAGACCTTGTTCTCGGAATGACGGGAGATGAAGTTCCCCGTGAAATGACTGATATTGCAGAGGGGCTCCCCTATCGTGATTTCGTCACGGTAGGTCTGCTTGTAAACAAGCTCTCACTCGAAAATAAAACAAAGATAAAAACTCTCGGAAATATCGTTCCAGACTGCTGGATATACGTTCAGGAAACAAATGTAAAGCTTGGCAGGATACAGATATTCAACAACTGGTCGCCGTACATGGTAAAAGACCCTGAGCATACCGTATGGATAGGACTTGAATATTTCTGCGCTGAGGGCGATGATTTCTGGAAACTCAGTGATGAGGAATGCATAAAGCTTGCCGTGAAAGAGCTTGAAAGCATGGGCGTTATAGATGCGGCTGATGTTATCGACAGTCACCGTGAAAAGATAAAGAAAGCTTATCCTGCTTATTTCGATACATACGCACATATAGATGAGCTTATCAAATTTCTTGACAGCTATGATAATCTTTACTGTGTCGGAAGAAACGGCCAGCACAGATATAATAACATGGATCACTCAATGCTTACTGCAATAAGAGCGGCTCAGGCAATAAAAGAAGGCAATACCGACAGGACAGAAATATGGAATGTCAATACAGAAAAGGAATATCACGAAACGAAGAGCTCGTAGGCCTGACCTCCGATTTATTCTGTTTACGGTAATTTTACGGGGCAGGGTGAAAAAATGGAACGGACAAAAATATCAAATATAAGCAATAAGCTTTTCGGCATATCAGAACTGCTTGCCGAATTTATTTACAGTCATCCGATATTTTCTGCGGCATGGCTGTGCATATGCTGTATATGCATACCGGCAAAAGGAACTTCACTTACGGGAACGGTCTCTCTTATGCTGGGAACGGCTGTTTTAGGCGGTACAATAGCAATATACTATTACGGCCGCAATAAAGACAAAGACAAAAACAGTCTGAAATTCAGCGTGATAACAGGAGTATGCAGTCTTGCGGCTGCTTTGCTTTTCGGCTATTGGATATATATAAAGGGCGTTTACGGTCCGGTGATACTTAACGGCGGTCTTGCGGCAGTCGGAAGTATATTTCTTTGTCTTGCGGCAAAAAATAAGCTTACAGCAGAAAGGATAATACTTCTTTTATTTGCGGCAGGCTTTATAATGAGACTCTCTTATGTAATATACATGCCCGTAAACATGATACAGCATGACGCATACGGTCTCGGAAGCGGCGCGGGACATACCGCATATATCGAGTATTTTATTAATAACGGTCACCTCCCCGACTTTGACGTAAGAACCATCGACCAGTTCTATCATCCGCCGTTTCATCATATAATTGCGGCGCTATGGATGAAAATACAGATGATGTGCGGCATAAGCATAGAGTCTGCTCATGAAAATGTTCAGCTGCTGACGCTGTTCTATTCCACACTTTGCATGATACTTTCATACAAGATATTCA
>ONVG01000132.1:0-3618 GCA_900321195.1 uncultured Eubacteriales bacterium | reverse complement strand
CAACTGCTGTTATAGCCTTCTGCCCTGCATTCTATATACTTTCCGGCAGCATAAACAATGATATCCTTTCAATAGCGCTTATGTTAGGCGCGCTGTACAACACATTATGCTGGTACAAGAGCAGAAGCGTAGGAAGGATAATATGCATAGCTCTCTGCATAGGTCTCGGAATGTTTACAAAGCTTTCAGTATGGATGGCAGCGCCGCCGATAGCTTTCATATTCATCTATGTATTCTTTAAGGATATAAAAAATATCAGAAAATATCTCATACAGTATATTGCATTTCTTGCTGTATGCGCGCCTATAGGACTTTTCTGGTCTATAAGAAATCTTGTGCGCTTCGGTGTGCCTGTAACATTCGTTCAGAGACTTTCCGAAAACTCAAGCCAGTATGTCGGAAATATCCCGATAACAACAAGGCTGTTCGATATAAGCTCGTTCCAGTTTAAAGATATGGCTGAACAGTTCACCATGTACAAGGGTACATATAATGAGTACAATCCGCTTGTCGGCTTTTTCAAAACATCAAACTTTGATGAGGGAATAGCTTACAGACGTTTCCCGACTATAGCAGGTTTTGATCAGATACTTTTCTGGTCATCTGTCATACTCGGACTTGCAGGCTTTGCGGCACTTATATACATGCTCGTAAGTCGCAGCGATAAATTAAAAATGCCTGTAAAGGTATTCATCGCTTCAACATATTTTCTTATACTCATAATGTATTATGTATTCTGCATAACATTCCCGCATGTATGCACACAGAACGTAAGATACGGCGTACCGCTCATAGTTATAGGCGCATTGTCGCTCGGATATCTTATACGCGGCCTTCTGAACAGCGGCTCAAAAGCCAAAAAAATAACTGCTGCCGTTTTGTCCTCTGTTATAGGAATATATGCGCTCAGCGGATATATGGTATATAATGCCGTTGCAATGTCATTCGTAAAATTCTGACAGGAGGTAAATGGAATGTTTTTCAGGAAAAAGGAATCCTTCGGTGGAGTTGAGTTCATAATTGCAGGACTTGGAAATCCCGACAGGAAATATGAGAATACAAGACATAATGCAGGCTTTATAACAGTTGATATGCTTGCAGACAAATACGATACAAGACTTGACAGGATAAAATACAAGTCCCTTTGCACGACCTGCACCATAAATGATAAAAAGGTACTTCTTATGAAACCGTCAACATATATGAACAACAGCGGTCTTGCAGTAAAGGAGGCTATGAGCTTCTTTAAGATACCGCCCGAAAAAATGCTCATAATATTTGATGACATATCTCTTGACGTAGGAAAACTCAGGATAAGGCGAAAGGGCAGTGACGGAGGTCATAACGGAATAAAGAATATAATCTATCTTTCGGGAAGTGATATGTTCCCCCGAATAAAGATAGGTGTCGGTCAGAAGCCTGAAAGATGGCAGCTTGCCGACTGGGTGCTTTCAGAATTTTCAGCCGATGAGAAAAAGCTTCTTGACGAGGCGGCAGGAAAAGCCTGCTCGGCGGCTGAGCTTATAGTATCTGGACAGACCGACAAGGCTATGAATCTTTACAACTGAGGTCAGCTATATGAAATTTTTAAATAGTGTTCTTAGTGATATCACCGAGTACAGACAGTTATACAAGGCTGTATCGGAGGATATGTTCCCGTCTATGACAACGGGACTTTCCGCTGTTCATAAGGCGCATATTATACATTATCTCTGTACGCATACAGGCAAACGCGCGTTAGTAATAGCGGCGGACGAATCCGAAGCGCAAAAGCTCTTTTCGGATATAAACAATATGGGTACGCCGGCAGTGTTCTATCCGCAGCGTGACTTTACATTCCGTGAGGTCACGGGTGTTTCGAGAGAATTCGAGCATCAGCGGATAGGCGCATTGTATTCTTTTATGACAGGAAAGGCGGCTGTGCTTATATGCTGCGCCGATGCCGCAATGCAGTATACCATACCCTCAAAAAAGCTTGAGGAAGCCGCTTTCACCGTCAGTGAAGGCGCAAATGTATCTCTCGAAAAAATAAAAGAGTCTCTCATCGCAGGAGGATATGTCAGGGTAGAGCAGGTCGACGGTACAGGTCAGTTTGCTGTAAGAGGAGGTATCCTCGACTTTTTTATGCCTTCGTCAGACCATCCGTGCAGAGTGGAATTCTGGGGCGATGAGGTCGATACAGTATCGTCATTCGATATAGAAACTCAAAGGCGTACAGACAAGCTTGACAGCTTTACTGTAACGCCGTCAAACGAGATACTTATAAGTGATGCCGCAGAGCTTGCCGGTAAAATAGACGCAAAGGCAAAAACTCTCAGGGGCAAAGCTGCGCCTCTTGCAAAGCAGAAGCTTTCCGAGGAAGCCGAAATACTCAGAACAGGCGGCAGATTGGGATGTGCAGATAAATTCTATTCTTTGATATACGAAAAGCCTGCAACGGTATTTGAATATATCGCAAAAAACGATTTTGTATTCCTTTCCGAGCAGACAAAACTGAAAGAAAGGCTCAGAGGTACGGCGATACAGTGGAGCGAGGACGTTAAGGATTATCTTGCTGAGGGCATACTCTGCAAGGGGCTTGACAGCTTTTCTGGAGACTGGACCGAGCTTCTCAGAGAAGCCGAAAAGCGCAGGACAATATTCATTGATAACTATACAAGAGGTTCAAGCGAGCTTCCTCTTAAAATGCTTGTAAATTTCAATGCAAGGCAGCTTTCCGCATGGAGCGGCTCTGCTGCTGTACTCTGTGATGATATAGACAGCTTTGATATAAAGCGAAAAAAATGCGTTGTGCTTGCAGGAACCAAAAAATCTGCCGAAAACCTGTATCACGACATGAACAACAGGGGCTACAGCTGTACGCTTATTGGACATGACTATGATATACAGCAGAACGGTCTTTATATAACAAGCGGCAGTCTGTCATCCGGCTTTGAATATCCCGAAGCAAATTTTATACTCATAACTCATTCTCAGGCGGCCGTAAGCACGGAAAGAAAAAAGCCTAAGCGCAGCAAGAGCAAGGCGCTTTTCAGTCTTGCCGAGCTTTCATACGGAGATTATGTCGTACACAGCGCTCACGGCGTCGGTCAGTTCGAGGGAATACACAAGATGGAGATCGACGGAGTTATAAAGGACTATATCAAGATAAAATACGCAAAGGGCGATATGCTTTATGTTCCTGTAACTCAGCTGGACCTTGTTTCAAAATATATAGGTCCCCGCGAAGAAAGCACCGTAAAGCTGAATAAACTCGGCGGTCTTGAATGGCAGAAAGCAAAAAAGCGTGTCCGCTCGGCAGTAAAGGATATAGCAGACGAGCTTATAAAGCTGTATGCTCAGAGAATGCAGGCAAAGGGACATGCTTTTCCGCAGGATAATGAGTGGCAGCATGATTTTGAAGCAAGATTTGAGTATGAAGAAACTGACGACCAGAAACGCAGCATACAGGAAATAAAAAACGATATGGAGAGAAGTGCGCCTATGGACAGACTGCTTTGCGGAGATGTAGGCTTCGGAAAAACTGAGGTCGCATTGAGAGCAGCGTTCAAGTGTGTTGCCGATTCAAAGCAGTGCGCGCTTTTATGCCCGACAACTATCCTTGCATGGCAGCATTAT
>ONVG01000131.1 GCA_900321195.1 uncultured Eubacteriales bacterium | reverse complement strand
TCGTCACAGCTGACTATCCGTCCGTTGAACATCATAGCGCACCTGTCCGAATAATTCGCGCAGAACTCTATATCATGGCTTACGGCAGCTACAGCTTTTCCGCTTTCCGCAAGCTTATGTATTATTTCCGCAAGCTTGTACTTATATGCATCATCAAGCTGTTTTGACGGCTCATCAAGAAGAAGTATCTCAGGCTCTGTAAGAAGCACCTTTGCAAGCGCCGCCTTTTGCTGTTCTCCGCCCGAAAGGTCGTAAGGGTGTCTGTCAAGCAAGTCCTCTATCTCACAAAGCTCTGTTACTTCCTTGATACGTCTTTCCTGCTCGCTTATCTCAACATCCGTACCGTCAAATATCTCCCTGAGATCATCTGCCACCGTACTTTTAAGGAACAATGCCTGCGGGTCCTGCGGCAGTACGGATATCTTCGCTTTATGCGGAGCTTTGCCATTATACACTTTTCCGTTCAGCATAACCTTTCCCATATACTGCTTGTTTATGCCCGACATGACGGAAAGCATTGTCGTCTTTCCCGTACCGTTGCCGCCGAGTATAGTCAGAAATTCTCCCCTGTATATTTTCAGGTCAAGACCTTTGAGTATATCGTCCTGCTCCCTGCCGTATCTGAACCATAAATTTTTAAGCTCCATGCAGGGCTTGTCTTTATACATAGGTTTTTCGGGAAGTTCCTGCTTTATAAACTCATTGTCGGATATGTATTTTCCAAGCCATTTCCTGCCATCTGCCGCCGAAAGCGGACAGTCATCTCCGGCTTTATCAAGATAAGCATAGATTCGTGTCGGCGACGGAAGTGAAAGGAAGGTCGGCTCCTTCATGTCAAAAAGCTTTTTCGCCGCCTTTTTCGGCTCGGTGTCGGATATTATGCTGCCGCCTGACATAACTATAAGTCTTGTGCTTGCGTCCATAAGCCCGTCAAGCTCATGCTCGCTTATTATAACAGTCGTGCCAAGCACGGAGTTTATCTTCTTCAAAAGGGATATGAACTTTTCCGCCGCTATCGGGTCAAGCTGCGCGGCAGGCTCGTCAAGTATCAGCACGGACGGCTGCATTATGACTGCCGAGGCTAAATTAAGTATTTGCTTCTGACCGCCCGAAAGCTCGTCAACAGACCTTTCAAACCAGCTCTCTATACCGAAAAATGCCGCTGTTTCCGCTGTTCTGCGCTGTATCCCGGATGTGTCAAGTCCGATGCTTTCAAGTCCGAATGAAAGCTCGTGCCATACCTTATCAGTTACTGACTGGTTATCGGGCGACTGCATCACAAAGCCTATCCTCTGTATCTGACTGCGCCTGTCAAGCTCTTCTATCGGCTGTCCTTCAAAAAATATCCTGCCCTCTTTTTTTCCGTGAGGACTTATCAGAGGTTTGAGCTGTCTTAAAAGCGTGCTTTTTCCGCTGCCCGACAGTCCGCATATCGTGACAAAATCTCCCGTACCGACAGAAAACGACACATTTTTCAGCGCAGGCTCGGCTGCATTCGGATAAGTGAAGCTCAGAGCTTCGACCTTAAAGCATTCCATTTTCTGTCCTCCTTAATATCCGCTGTGAGCGGCATTATGCAAAGCATCAAAAATATTATGTAAACTGCGATATCCGAAAAACCGTTTCCGATATCAGAAATACACGGGTAATAGAAAAAATCAAGTCTTTCGGCAAAAAGCGATACAAACACAGCCGCGCTGAAAACAGATATCAATATGAGCATTACTGCATCACGCAGGCAAAATCTGAAAAGCGAAAAAGAAGTCCTGTGAGGGAGTCCGTAACCCCTGCTTTTGAGAGAGTCTGCCGTATCGACAGAATTTTCAAGCGCCCACTGCATCAGCATCGATACCATCCTTACACCGTTCTTTATTCTTGTCGGCAGCTTTCCCTGAGTTATGTCACGGCCTATGCATTTCTGAGCAGCCCTTATCTTTTTGAACTGTGATGAAAGCTTAGGGATAAATCGCAGTATCATTGAAATGAGCAGTCCTGACTTAGGCGTTATCCTGCCGAAAAGATATATCACCCTGTCCGACGACATTATGCGGTTAAGGCATACGCACCAGAGCATAACAGCCGAAAACATCGCTCCCGATACACAGCCGAATATAAGCGATTCGAGCGTGAGGGGATTACCGTCGGGAAGATACGTCAGTATAGTTATCCCTGCATGATTGAACAAAGGATTTAATATCCCGACCAAAACAGACATAGGCAAAATGAATTTCAGAAACAGAGCTATGCTCCTTTTGCGTCCTAAATATACCGCATAGCAGAAAGCCGAAACCAACGATATCACGAGCATTACAGGGTGCATGATGAACATTGTAAAAAGCATTACAAGAAAAAAATACGCCGCCTGAACTGTCGGGTGATAAGACGAAAATGAATTTTTCATTATTCGTTCTCCTTTATCGAGGCCTCTATATCATGTCCGAGGTCGCATGTATATGCCCACTCTATAATATCGCCGTCATTAAGCTTGCAGTCCGAGCAGCCGCAGGACTTTATTTCTCCGTTTACAAGATATATCCAGCCCGAACCGCTGCCGCAGTCAAATTCGTAAAGATTATATATCCCCTCAACATAAGCCGTATTATACAACGGCGTGAGCGTGAATTCAAAGGGGATTTTTCTTTCCGTACATATCCGCTTTGTAACGTCAAAAACACTCTCTCCGTC
The DNA here is from genome assembly GCA_900321195.1 of uncultured Eubacteriales bacterium. Taxonomy (GTDB): domain Bacteria; phylum Bacillota; class Clostridia; order Oscillospirales; family Acutalibacteraceae; genus UBA1213. The sequence continues at coordinate 2,029 of ONVG01000131.1, read as the reverse complement.
AGTTATTTCCGTTTCCGTTCCTGAAAGTATGATGCCGTCGTCGCTTACAAGCTGACGCTTGTTCTTTCTTAAATTTTCCTTATTGTCAACAAGCGTGTGACAGGTTATCATCACCGTACAGTGTGAGCGGCTTTCCTCGATGAGCGGAGCAGAGCTTTCATTTTCGCTCTGTACTGACGGCTCGTCCTCCGATACCTCACTGACAGCGGATATTTCGCTTACTTCCGTACTTTCCTGTACGGACTGTTCATCAGCGGATATCTCACTTACTTCCGACTTTTCCTGTACAGAGGGTTCGTCCTCCGATATCTCCTGTGCGCTGCTTTCTTCGGCTTTGGACGATGAAGAGCTTTCACTGACAGACACACTGCTTTCAAAAGAATACTCTTTCTCACTGATTTGCTCAGAAACGCTGCTCAAAACGCGGGAGCTTTCATCCCTGCTTTCAATATTGGAATAGACTGTACTTTCACTTATGATATCGTTTTTCGGCGCAGGCTTTCCCGACATGAAAAATGCCGCCGTCAGCGATATTACTGCCGCAGAAGCTATTATTATGTATCTTTTTTTCGGCATCTTATCCCTCCCTTTAACAGATATAAGGCAATACCTGTATGGGTATTGCCTTATGCTGAGATATCAGTTATCTTTTTCTTTCTTTGACGTAAACACAACAGCCGCTGACGATATCAGCAGAATGAAAATAACCGCCGCTGAATTAAAATCATCTCCCGTCTTTACATTGTCAGTATTCGGAGAGATACTCTTTTCGTCTTTCTCTGTACTCTTTTCGTCCTTTTCCGTACTGATTTCGCTTACGTCATCGGGCTTTTTTTCTTCATATGCATCAACTATAACATTAGTCATATCAAAGAGCGCACTGTCTGTATTCTGACGGCAATAAAGCGCAGAGAGCGCCGTATATGCCTGAACCGTTGACATTGCATTGTATTCTCCGCCTGCATAATGTGAGAAAGTAAGGTCATCGCCGGTACAAAATCCCATAAGCGCGGAATATACATCATTGCCGTTCTTTATAAAGCGTGTATCGCTGAAAATATCGATATCAAGCGCACAAAGAGCTGTCATTACCTGAGCGCAGCTTTCGCAGTCGGGACTTCCGTATGAAACGAATGCGCCGTCCTCATTCTGATTTTCCGAAAGAAATACAAGCGCCCTATCAACAGCCGCGGTTACGGCTTCATCCTTATTGTAATACGGCGCAAGCGCCTGCAAAGCCATAGCGGTCATGTCAGCGTCTGAGCCGTCATCTATACCTGTCCATGTATCTATAGTCCAGCCGCCGTCATCCTCCTGAGCATCAAGTATGCTTTTTATAAGCTTGTCTGTCGTTGTCTGCTCACAGCCCTCTTCACATTCGGGTATGTCGTATACGTTTGAATTTATTGCCGCAAGCGCATATATATCTCCGTTTATTCCCTGCTGTTCAACATATTCAAAGTCTGCAAGCGGCTTTAAAAGGTCATATCCGCAAAAATCGGAAGCATCTGTTCCCATTGATGTAAGGGCGATAATAACTCCCGAATTTACGGTCGAGCGTGTTGCGCTGAGCTTTTCGCTGCCGTTCTGTTTTATCATATCGGCAACGCTGTTTATGTAGTCCGAGCCAAGCGGTATATCATGCTCACCGAAACCGTAAAGGGATATAACGTCCCATTCTCTGCCCATGCAAAGACCGTCACTCATTTCGCTTATAAATTTCTGTCTGAATTTCTCTATATCGGCATTTCTTGTTTTTGAGCTGATATCCGAATATGTCTTTTCTGCCGAAGCAAGTATATCATAGTTCGTAACGAGCGCCTTTTGCTCATCGCTAAGGCTGTCATAAACAGCTCTTGCCTTTTTTATAGCCTCTCCGCTTGACGCTGTGACTTCGCCTATTGCATTTATAAGGCTTTCTGTTTCCTGAACTGATGTATCGACAGCAGTTTCCTTGTTTACGGAAATGCGGTACACGCTTTCCTGTGCATTATTATAATTTGACTGCATCCATGCGGCGTTTGCCGTA
>ONVG01000090.1 GCA_900321195.1 uncultured Eubacteriales bacterium | reverse complement strand
TGAAGCCTGTGCGCTGTTGATGATACCGATAACTGCCGGAATTGCTATAGCAGCAAGGATACCGAGGATAGCGATAACAACAACGAGTTCAACGAGTGTGAAACCTTTTTTGCTCTTCTTAGCGAGCAGTTTTTGCTGGAGAGTCATGATAGATTACCTCTTTCTTAAAAATATTTTTTAATGAACCGTAGCCCTGAAGGGTGGAGCACCGTGTTCATTTGTTGTATATATATTAACTCTTTATTAATAATTTGTCAATACTTTTTTTTGATTTTTTTGAAAAATAATCGTAAAATGCAGACTTGATTTTTTGTATATTTTTACCTTGAATTTTTATCAGATCTACTCCTTAAGCGTATTTTTTAGCAGTATTGCATTAACATCATAAATTTTTTTATGCTATTTGTATGCTTAACAATTATGAACGACTTTGTTTTCTGTTAATATTCAGTTCATATCTGTTTATTTTACATTATTATTTTGTTATAAAGAATAATTTTTTATCAAATCCATACCGATATTTTTTAACAATAAGGCTAAAAACAGCCGGAACGAAGGCTCTTCCTCCGTTCCGGCTAATTAATTTATATGTTGTACAGTGTCTGGAATGTAAGTGTTGATGTTACTTTGTTTGTAAGATCCTTTCTGTCCTCAGCCGCGTATATATTTCCGTCACTGTCATATACATACGGACTGTCGGCAGCCTTTATCTTATTTTTTATATCGCTGAGACCGGCATATTCACACGCAAATATTGGTGTTGCATTTCTTGCAGCAGTAAGCTTTGTGAAGCTTCCGGAATTTGGCGACGGAAGCGCTCCCTGCGTAGAGCCGTGCGGTGAAGAATCATTTACTACTCCGGCGATTATCGCAGAATAATACTCCCTGCAAGCCTGGTTCAAGGATGATGCATCGGATTTTTCCGCCGTAATAGCCGCATCATGTATAAGATTAATTACAAACGGCATAGCTATAGCCGCAATAATACCCAGTACCGCAATAACGACCACTAATTCGACCAGGGTAAAACCTTTTTTACATTTTTTCTTCATACCACAAACACCGAGCTTTCCCATAGCTCTTACCTCCTCATATATCCTCTCTGCCGCCGCAGCAGATTTCTTTAAGATATTCTATCACTTATTTAATGAATGTCAATCGAGCAAATAAAAATTCGTCATTATACATCTTTATTAACATTGATTGGCAAATATAGTTAAATAAAAATAACAACCTAATTTTCTTTTCAGGAATTCAGCTTGTTTTTAGCTTTTCGAACGCCTCCTTGAAGTTATCACAGTCAACGCTGAAATCGTAAAAAACACCCGGCTCCTTTTTTGATTCAAGGTGAAAATCAACTTTCTTTGAATTGCTGAGAACATTCTTTATCTGCTGACCGTCGCCCGGATTCTCAGGTGAAAAAATTTCAGGATTGCCGGTCCCGTCAACCTTTGTGACAGTACCGTTTTCATCAGTCATAACGATAGAATATTTATCCGGCATCCATTCATTCCTTGAAACATCGTACACTACATCATAGACCACAAAGGTAAACAGCTGTTTTTTCCTTGTATCAACACGTATAACGACTTCCATATCCGAATTTTTCTCATACTGATTTGAATATCTTCCCTTCAGGTGTTCAGACGTGCTCATACTTCTGCTGTTCTGAGCATCTATTCTCCATACATGAGCTTGTCCGGCAATATCCGTGCTTTCCGCAAGCTTTGAAAACTCATCTTTAAGCGCAGCGATACCCGTATTGCTGCCGCTCACCTCAGAAATGTCACCGCCTGCATTATTGCATGATGCAAGCGATACCAAAGCCGCAGACACCGCAAGTACCGCAAGAATTTTTTTCATTTCATTTTTCACAGGCTCAATCCTTTACAGACAATTTTTTCTTATCAATATCTTATTAATATAATAAACATTAAATAAATCAAAATCAAGTACTATAAAGAAAAATCCTACCAATATAGTATCAAAATAGATATCGGGCGATTTTTTGCCCCAAAAAATCATTCCTTAATGAGCATAAACAAAATCCGCACAGAAGCCGTTGAAAAATGAAAGGCTTCTGTGCGGAAAATTTATTTATTGATATATCAGCAGTAGAGCGGGAATTTGTCGCATATCTCGTTTACGCCTGCTCTTATCTTATCTGCATTAGAGTCAAAATCATTGAGAGCAAGGGTTATGTACTCGGCGATCTTATCCATTTCCTCAACGCCGAATCCTCTTGTTGTTACGGCAGGCGTACCAAGACGAACACCGCTTGTTACAAAAGGACTTCTCTTTTCGTTAGGTACTGTATTCTTGTTAGCTGTTATCTGTACCTCATCAAGACGGCGCTCAAGCTCCTTGCCTGTTACTTCGCTGTCTGTAAGGTCAAGCAGCATAACATGGTTGTCCGTACCGCCTGAAACGAGCTTGCAGCCCCTCTTCAAAAGACCTTCTGAAAGTGCCTTTGCATTCTTTACTATATTTTCACCGTATGTTTTGAACTCAGGCTTGAGAGCTTCACCGAGGCATACAGCCTTAGCAGCTATAACATGCATGAGCGGACCGCCCTGTGTGCCGGGGAATACAGCCTTATTGATAGCCTTTGCATACTCCTCGCTGCAAAGTATCATACCGCCTCTCGGACCTCTGAGAGTCTTGTGAGTAGTTGTAGTTACAAAATGTGCATAGGGAACCGGATTCGGATGCACGCCTGCTGCAACAAGTCCTGCGATATGAGCCATATCTACCATGAGATATGCGCCGCATGCATCTGCTATTTCTCTGAAACGCTTGAAATCTATTATTCTGGGATATGCGCTGGCACCGCAGACTATCATCTTAGGCTTGTTCTGCATAGCAAGCTCATATACCTTATCATAGTCTATAACATGTGTTACGGGATCCACACCGTAGGATACAAAGTTGAAGTATTTGCCGGAAATATTTACCGGTGAACCGTGAGTAAGATGACCGCCCTCTGAAAGCGTCATACCCATTACTGTATCTCCCGGCTCAAGCATAGCGAAATAAACTGCTGTATTTGCCTGTGCGCCGGAATGAGGCTGTACATTGGCAAACTCTGCTCCGAAAAGCTCACATGCGCGCTTTATTGCGATATCCTCTACAACGTCAACATACTGACAGCCGCCGTAATATCTCTTTCCGGGATATCCCTCTGCATACTTATTTGTAAGCACGCTGCCCATAGCTGCCATTACCGCAGGAGATACTATATTCTCCGACGCGATAAGCTCAATATTTCTCTGCTGTCTTTTAAGCTCGTCCTTCATAGCGTCAGAAACAGCATTGTCATACTTTCCGATAAAACCTATTGTATCCATCAGATCATTATACATCTTTCTTACCTCTTTCGATAATATTTTACTATATTATACACCATAAGCACTGTCAAATCAAGTATTTGTTATGCTTTTAATATTCGTCTCACTTTTTTCTTTTTTATATTTTTTCCTTGTTTTTAGCTGATTCTGATACAATCCTGCAATAATATTTCCCATAAAACTTTAAAAGTTATTAACAGCTTTTTAACAATTAAAAGTCTCTTATGTATTATAATATATATGTACTCAGTTATACGGAGCCGCACCGTTTGAGTATCATGTTCCACCCTCCTTAATTCCCCTTATTTAGAGTTTAGTGTCCGAGCCTTTATGACAGGTATCGGACTCTTTTCCTATTAAAAGCAATCATACTATTTTTATCACTTGACAAAAATATAAATTTAACCTATAATTATGTATATAAATATAATCGAACACAATATATAGTCACTCTGATTATGCTTATAAGACTTCTTTCTTAAAATAAAAAATATGAAGGTGAACTTCAGGGGCATCGATGATACGATGCCCCTGAAGTTTTTTATAATATATTCTTTGATATCTTGGTCGGTCTCGTCTTTGCTCTCTTGATAAGATAAACAACTCCCGAAAGCACTATAAGAGTAATACCTATACTTATCTCAGGCAATATCGACAGAAGATAACCCTTATCCTGCAAACTGAAATTAGTGATATCAACAGCTTCGGCAACGGCTATGCCTCCTCCCAGGTGTTCTATCGATACTGCGGAATTGAATACGAGTGCAGCGTATTCCGCCGCCAGAAATACAACACATGATATAGCAGCGCATATCACTGCGCTTTTTTTCGTTGCCCTTATGCCTGTAACGATAAATCCCAAAAACGTCAGCACAGATATTATCACACTTCCTGCCCCGTACATAGGGAAAAGCTGGTACAGCAGAACATATACAGCCGCACCCAGAAATGAGCCGAAAACAGCTCCGGCTATACCTCCCGGCATATTCTGCGTCTTGTTCTGAAAAACATTTTTGCGCTTTTCATAGAGCCTGCGTTTTCTTCCGACACAAGCCTCGCATATCGGCATTACTTCCTTGCCGACAACATAAAGTCCTGTTTTTCTGTTCCTTGAGCACACTCTGCATATCGGAGTAATATCTCCGCTCTTGCAAAGCTCCGTCATGAAATGCACAAGCGCTTTAAGCTCATCCTTATCTATATCGGAGTCTATCGTCATTTTTAGGACAATATTTATCCTGCGTTTTTTATACTCGGCTTTCAGAACATAGTTTTTATGCTCACTGTGAAATTTTTTCATCTTTTCATTTACACTCTGAAGCTCCTGCACACCTTTGCACAAACAGTCAAGATAAAGAACATACCTGTTTTCTTTTTCGACAAACATTATCAGATCACGAAATCCCTCGAAGCTGTTGAATGCTGTTCCGGTCTTTGCGTTGTACCTGTAACCAAGAATTATCATGCACTCCTGAAACTCGCCCTCTGTCATACTTATCACATCCTTTGAAGAAACACCTTTACATAAGTCTTACTGCCCTGCTTTTCAGCTTGTTCTCCCTCACATACTGTGCACCGCATGCAACCGCTGTAATTATGTACATAATTATTCCGAAAGCATAATCATGCAGTATAACATCAATATTATCCGAAAAATATTCGGGTACAAGTCCGAATGCCTCACTAAAGCTTATATTGGGAACAGGTGCCTCATTATAGTATTCCGAGTAGCTTGTATTCCATTCGTCAATACTTTTGTTATGTGCATTATAAACTCTTAAAGCAAACGAGAAGTACATTCCGGCGATCAGTATAACGAATGCAACGATAAGCGATATAGCAACTCCCTTTTTCGACATCTTTTTTCCGAGCAGCTTATATCCGAAATATCCTGCTATACAGCTCAGCGCACCTGCTATAAACACTACCATTCCCATAAGGGAAAACAATATCCATATTATCGCACCCGTAAGACCGCCAAGTACAGCGCCGATTATGCCAAGGGGAACATTTTCGATAGTATTCTGTTCCTTATAGGTTTTTTCTGCCATTTTACTGTGATAACCCGAAAAGCAGTTGAAGCAAAGTGCCGAAACCTCTTTTTCCATAGCATAGACATCCGTTTCTACGATGTTACCGCACTTCTGGCAGGAAGATACAGCGCCATACTGTTTTGCGTAATAAAGACAGGCCTCTGTTCCCTCTTTTACGCCTGCTGTTATATCAACAGTGATCCCCGGCATTGAAAAAACTATAACCATCGTGTTTTTCATATAAATTGCCGACCGGATATATTTTCTTCTTTGCGAAACAAACAGCTGCAATTCCTTGTTCAGCTTTTCCGTATCAGCCTCGTTATATATGCGGCATGGCATCCTCAAGGTATAGAGCCTGTTGGCCGCATCTATTGTTACCGTAAAGCAAAAACCGTTTATTTTGCTGTAGCCTGTAGCCGTAAGGTCATCATAGCCATAGCCCGCCGCTTTGAACTGTTCGGCATAATTTGTAACAAACATCACCGATCACCACTTTCTATGCAATAAAAAATCCTGTCTTTTCAGACAGGATTTATATAAAAGGGCTCGCACCCTGAAAACTGAATAAAGCTGACGCAAAAGCAACCAAGAAAACTTGGACAAGCCCTCGACCTATTAGTACTGCCAAGCTGAACGCCTCACGACGCTTACACACGCAGCCTATCAACCTTGTAGTCTACAAGGGGTCTTACCTGATTAACTCAGTGGGATATCTTATCTTGGAGTCGGCTTCACGCTTAGATGCTTTCAGCGTTTATCCGATCCGCACGTAGCTGCTCGGCCGTGCCATTGGCATGACAACCGATGCACCAGAGGTGCGTCCATCCCGGTCCTCTCGTACTAAGGACAGAGCTCCTCAAATATCCTGCGCCCACGACAGATAGGGACCGAACTGTCTCACGACGTTCTGAACCCAG
>ONVG01000130.1:5534-10250 GCA_900321195.1 uncultured Eubacteriales bacterium | reverse complement strand
TTCCCCCTGAAGTCTGTAATCTCCTGTTACTTCAAGACGGCCGTTATTAAGATCAAGTACGCCGTCCTGCTGTGTATAGTTTCCTGCAACTGTGAGCTTACCTGAATTTACATTGACATTGCCGAACTGATTCAGATCTTCCTTGATATTTATTGTATAGCCGTTGACATCCATAGCGCCGTACTGGTTGAAGTTCTTTATTTCAACATTACTTCCGACAGTATTTATTCTGCCTGCAGCTATATTTACATCTGTATTCGGTGTTGCATAAATTATATTGAAGCCTGAATTTTTCGGGCTGTCAAACCTGACTGTCTGAACCTTATCGCCTGAGAATATGACCTTATGGTTTACCTGTGCATTAAAGCAGCTGCTGCTGCCGTTGAGCTGATAGAAGTTTCCTTTAAGCTCAAGCGTTCCGTCAACAAAATCATTATTGTTTGCGCCGTCGCCCCAATAGCTCTGTACGAACATATTGCCTTTTACAAGGAAATAGTCGTTTGCATCATTCATTTTGACAGTGCCGTATGTTGTGTCATATACCGTCTTTCCCTTTTCATCCTTGCCTACGGTCTGGAGTCTGTAGTTCTTTCCTACGGTTACACGTCCGTTATTTAAGTCAAGCACACCGTTCTGCTGATAATAATATGCATTTACATTGAGCTTGCCCTTGTTTACGTTTATGTTTCCGCGCTGGTCAAGGTTGCCTGTTACAGTAAAGGTCTTTTTGTTTATATCAAGACTGCCGTACTGTGTAAAGCTTGCGACAGTTGTTGACGCGCCTATCTTGTTGATTCTGCCCTGAGTTATATTTACCTTTTTATTTACCGTAGATGAAAGTATATTGAAGCCTGAATTTCCGGGAGAATTGAAATATACAGTCTGTGTTCCCGTACCGGAGAATTTTACCTTATGATTATCCTTTGCATTAAATGCCGTACTGCTGCCGTACTGTTCAAAGTTTCCGCCAAGCTCAAGAATACCGTTTGTTATATCGTTGTTGCTCTCGCCGTCACCCCAGTAACTGTTGGTATAAAAGTTTCCTTTTACATGGAAATAGTCGTTTGCGTCATTCATTTTGATAACGCCGTAAGAATCGCCGTATTCAACAACGTCATTTTCCTTATATGTTATTGACTGAAGTCTGTAATCACCGTTTACGGTTATATGTGCGCCGTTGAAGTCAAGTGCGCCGCTCTTGTGGTAATAGTTTCCGGATATGTTTATATTACCGCTGCCGACACTCATAGCCATAGTCTGTATAAAGTCTCCGCCTATATTAAAAGTGCCGTTTTTCTCAAGGAATACATTTCCATTCAGGTTATAATTTCCGTTTACATTCAAGGTACCGCCGCTTACAGTTATGTTCTGACTTCCTAAAATAGTATTATTTACAGTAAGAGTACCACCGTTAATATAGATATTTCCGGCTCCTCCGATACTTCCTGTAACTACAACGGATGCTGATTCGCCGATATAAAGGTCCTCATCCAACAAGAGATTTCCATTTATAACACGCTCATCATTAACAGTCTCTCCGTCGATAATTTCACTTAATGCATAGTTTGGTATTTCGTCATTTGCTGCCGAAGCCGATATCGCCGGTACAAGCGGTATTGCAAGAGCCGCAAGCAAAGCAAGCGTCAGCATCTTCCTGTAAAAACCTTTTTTGAATTTCATTAAAAACCACCCTTTCTAAGATACAATCAATAATTTAAAAACTAATGATAAACAATTATTGAAGCAACACCTCTTTTTTATAGCATAGTATCAATAATCCCACTATCATCTCATTTTAGACATTATGATTATATCATAAAACAACTTAAATTTAAACCCATATTCAAAATTATTATGCAATACGCCTATAAATTTAACTATTTATTAATAATATTATCAAGTCAATGGCAAGAAAGGTGCGTTTTCTCACTTTAATAATGCATTCTTTGTCTTTACTATTCAGAAAAAAGCTGATATAATTATCGGGAAAGTAAAAAGGGGGAAAAATAATGTCATTCAAAGCAAGAGAATATCCGTATATAAAAATATCCAAAAAAGCGGAAAGCAGCGTACTGCAGGGGCATCCCTGGGTCTATGACGGTGAGCTCAAGGAGATAACAGGGACGCCCGAAAACGGTGAGCTTGTCGATGTTTTAGGCTCATCGGGGCAGTATCTCGGAACAGGTCTTTACAACGACAATTCAAAGATAAAAATAAGGATAATATCAAGGAATGCAAATGATAAATTTGATACGGCTTTCTTTGAGAGAAGAATACGCTATGCCTGGGATTACCGCAAAACAGTTATGGGGAATGATACAAACTGCTGCCGTGTGATATTCGGTGAAGCAGATACATTTCCGGGACTTACAGTAGATAAATTCAATGATATACTCGTAACTCAGACACTTTCACTCGGTATCGAAAAGCGCAAGGATATCATATTTCCTCTGCTTGTAAAAATTCTCAGCGAGGATGGCATGAAAATAAGGGGAATATATGAAAGAAACGATGTTTCGATACGAAAGTTAGAAGGCATGACTGAAAACAAGGGCTTTTATAACATAGAGGGTCTGCCGGTTCCCGAAAGCACAAGCGTTATCATAAACGAAAACGGCATAAAGTACAATGTGGATTTTGAGAACGGTCAGAAAACAGGATTTTTCCTCGACCAGAAATACAACCGTCTTGCAGCAGCAAAGATAGCCAAAGGCAGACGTGTACTCGACTGCTTTACACATACAGGCTCATTCGCGCTCAATGCAGCGGCAGGCAGAGCAGAGCATGTCTGCGCTGTTGATATTTCCGAGGAAGCCGTTAAAATGGCTGAAAGCAATGCAAAGCTAAACGGTCTTGAAGACAGGATGTCTTTCAAGGCAGCAAATGTATTTGATCTTCTGCCGGAAATACCGAAAAGTGAAGGCTACGACTTTATAATACTTGACCCGCCTGCGTTTACAAAATCACGCTCGACCGTAGACAGTGCAATGAGAGGATATAAGGAGATAAATCTCCGCGCAATGAAGCTCCTTCCAAGAGGAGGATATTTAGCTACCTGCTCATGCTCTCATTTTATGCGTGATGAGCTTTTTCGTTCCATGCTCAGAAGCGCGGCTTTTGATGCACACGTTTCTTTAAGACAGATAGAAGCTCGTCAGCAAAGTCCCGACCATCCTATACTGTGGAACGTTCCCGAAACAGATTATCTAAAATTCTATATTTTCCAAATAGTTTAAAAGCTTAAAAAGAGCAATACTAAAGCACCTTATCTCAACAGCTAAAAACCGCGTGGATAAACTTTGCGGAGTGCCTCCGCTGTCGATTACGTTTTCGCGCGGTAAAACGCGCTTACTTTACATTAACTTACACTGCTATGCACGCACATCCGGTGCGGCGGCGCACGGCGCCGGTTTCCTACGTTCGCCGACACGCCCCTTGCGGTGCGCTTTACGGCTATTGCACAAAAATTTACGAGTTCTTTTTTCTATCAAGCTTTACCGCACCTAATGCAAAGTTTATGCCGCGCCGCGTGAATAAAGTTACGGTCTGCAATCAGAGCGGAACGGAGTGAGCGACAACGCGAATTGACACCGGAGGCACTCCGGAGGAGGAAATATTTTCGTCAAAAAATTTTAAAATAAGCCTTGCTTTTTTTCGCAGTATATGTTATAATTCGTTTGTTATCTATGAAGAAACGAAAGAGGTGAGTCGGAATGAAGGAGAACATACATCCTAATTATCAGCAGACAACTATCACTTGTGCTTGCGGTAATGTAATTGAAACAGGTTCAACAAAGAAGAACATCAGAGTTGAAATCTGCTCAAAGTGTCACCCGTTCTTCACAGGCAGACAGAAGCTTGTTGATACAGGCGGTCGTGTTGATAAATTTAAAAAGCGTTACGGTATGGGTAAGTAATAATCGGATATCGGTTAAGGCGAGGGCGGCACAATTTTGTGTCGTCTTTTTTTCTGTCCGGAGGTGTAAGCTATGCAGTATAAAACAGTGAGAAATAAAGGTTCGGATGAATTTACAGAACAGCGTTCAAGATTTATAGGCTATGTGTGCCCTGTCAAAACAGAAGCCGAAGCGCTGAACTTTATAAACGAAAAGAAAAAGCAGCACTGGGATGCGCGTCATAATGTATATGCATATGTACTGAGAGACAGCGGAATACAGCGCTACAGTGATGACGGTGAACCGCACGGTACGGCAGGCGTACCTGTTCTTGATATTATAGTCAAATCGGGTATAACAGATGTGGTTGTTGTCGTTACAAGATATTTCGGCGGAATACTCTTAGGAACGGGCGGACTTGTCCGCGCATATACCAAAGGCGCATCAATAGCGCTCAAGGCAGGAAACATCATTACCATGCAAAGCTGCAGTATATGCTCGCTAAGCTGTGACTATACAAGATACGGCAGGCTTTCAGGTCTTATACCGTCTTTCGGCGGAGTTATAGACAGCACTGATTTCGGCGCAGACGTAACACTTAATTTTCATATTGCTCCGGAAAATTACGGCGCATTTTCAAAACAGCTCGCAGAGCTTACATGCGGAAATGTCACAGCTGAAATAATAGATGAAAAATTCTTTGAAATGTCGTCCGATGAATAGTTCAAAGCTTAGCATGCTAAAAAAATTTTTTAAAAAATTTTAAAAAAATAAAGGTATTCGGATAAATGCTGCGTATATATATATATATATATATATA
>ONVG01000130.1:0-5514 GCA_900321195.1 uncultured Eubacteriales bacterium | reverse complement strand
TTTTGTGTATATACGTCAGCAGCTTGAACAGAATGAAAAAGCTATACTCTCCTCCTATGCCTGTCTCTCGGTAAACAGCAGAGGACGTGAAAGGTCAGAGGAAAAATGTCCCGTCAGAACCGAGTTCCAGCGTGACAGGGACAGGATAATACACTGTAAATCCTTCCGCAGACTTAAACATAAAACTCAGGTGTTTCTATCGCCCGAAGGCGACCACTACAGAACAAGACTTACACATACTCTTGAAGTGGCTCAGATAGCAAGGACGATAGCAAGAGCCTTACAGCTTAACGAAGACCTTACAGAAGCAATATCACTCGGTCACGACCTCGGACACACGCCTTTCGGACATGCAGGAGAAAGGGCGCTCAATGACATAGTTCCCAACGGATTCAGACACTATGAGCAAAGTCTCAGAGTAGTAAAAAAATTAGAAAAAAACGGAAAAGGTCTTAATCTTACATACGAAACAAGAAACGGTATATTATGCCATACCAAAGGCAAAGAAGCCGATACGCTCGAAGGCCGTATAGTACGACTTGCGGACAGGATAGCTTATATAAACCATGATATAGATGATGCTGTACGCGCAGAGATAATATCCGAAAGAGATATACCTCCGCAGATCTCACGCATACTCGGAAATACAACAAACTCACGCATCAACACACTTGTACTTTCAATAATAAACAACACCCATACGGATGAATTGAAAATGTCGCCTGACATACAGGAGGCTTTCGACAAGCTTCACGGTTTTATGTTCGACAGCGTTTATTCAAACAGCTATGCGAAACAGGAGGAGAAAAAAGTTCCTCAGCTTATTGAGCTTCTCTATACATATTTCAGACAGCACAAGGAGCTTCTTCCAAAAGAAAATATGCTCACAGCCGAAAAGGAAGGGATAGACAGAGCTGTATGCGACTATATCTCCGGAATGACCGACCACTTCGCAACCGAAACATTCAAGAATATATTTATCCCGTATGCTTGGCAGCTTAACACGACAGATAAAAGGAGAACAAAAAATGCCGATACCTGAGGAATTTATACAGGAGCTGAAACACAGGTCAGATATAGTAGATGTAGTATCCTCATATGTCAGCCTTAAAAAATCGGGACGGTCTCTTATGGGGCTTTGTCCCTTCCACAACGAAAAATCCCCGTCATTCAGCGTATCACCAGAAAACGGTTATTAAAAGAATAGAAAATTTAGACTATGTAGACGCTGTCAAATTACTTGCTCAGAGAGCAGGACTGGCTGTTCCGGAAGGAAAGTCAAACGACGGACTTACCCGACTGAGAACAAGAATATATGAAGCTAACCGTGAGGCAGCAAAGTTTTATAACAAATTTCTCTATACTCCGCAGGGAAAAGACGGTCTTGACTATCTAAAGGGCAGACATCTTACCGATAAAACCATAATACATTTCGGTCTCGGATATTCTCCGAAATCAAGATTCGAGCTTGTGAACTGCCTGAAAAAAAAAGGCTTCACGGAAAGCGAGCTTATACAGGCTAACCTTGCAAACAGGTCGGATAAGGGATATCTCTTTGACAGATTTTCGGACAGGGTAATGTTCCCTATAATCGACCTGAGAGGAAATGTAATCGCTTTCGGCGGACGAATAATGTCCGACATAAAGCCTAAATATCTCAACACATCCGATACGCCCGCATTCAACAAGAGCCGCAATCTTTTCGCGCTCCAGTTCGCAAAAAACAAAGCCAATGGTCAGCTAATACTCGTTGAGGGCTACATGGACGTTATCGCGCTTCATCAGGCAGGCTTTGAAAATGCCGTTGCTACACTCGGTACATCGCTTACCAACGAACAGGCGACCATTATAAAACGTTACTGTGAAGAGGTAGTGATATGCTACGACTCGGATGAAGCAGGTCAGAAAGCGACTTCAAGAGCAATATCCATACTTCGCCCGACAGGTCTGCGCATAAGGATACTAAAGGTCCCCAGCGGAAAAGACCCTGATGAATTTATAAGCTCATACGGTGAGCAGGGGCCGGCAAGGTTCCGAATGCTGCTTGAAAAAAGCGGAAATGATGCAGATTACAGGCTTCAGAATCTCAGGGCAAAATATGACCTCGATATTACCGAACAGCGTGTCGAATTTCTGACCAATGCCGCAAAGCTCATCTCTACATTTGAAAACAGCATTGAACAGGATATATATACCGCTAAACTTGCCGAGGAGCTTGACGTCAGCAAAGACGCAATAAGCCGGCAGGTACAGCGTTTCTATAAAAAGAAATCCCGTGATGAAAATATACGGGTACAGCGTGAAATAAGAGATAATCTCTCTGCCAAAAACGACAGGATCAACATTGAAAAGGCCTCAAATCTCAGGGCAGCACATGCCGAAGAAACTCTTTTAGCCATTATCATGTATGATCCGGGCGCGGCTATGAAAATATTCAAAAGGCTGCCGCCTGAAAAATTTGTTACGTCATTTAACCGAAAGGTTTATGAGACCCTGAAAAAGCATGCAGATGCCGGATATGACTTTACGCTCACGGATATTTCAGGAGAATTTTCCAATGAAGAGATAAGCAGTATCACAAGAATACTTGCCTCTGTCCCAAAAGAGATAAATTCCGATGAAGCGTCAGATGTATGTATCCGGGTACTTGAAGAGGAGGCTCAGAAACTGACCCCCGAACAAAAAGCCAATGCAGATGCACAGACTCTCAGGGAACAGATTAAAAAGTTAAAGGAAAAGAAAAAGTAAATGGAGGTATTTTTATGATAAGTGCAGCACAGCCGGACAAAAGAACAATACTCAGAGAGCTTATGGAAATGGGCAAGGCTAAGGGACAGCTTACCAACAAAGAAATACTCGATGCTATCGGTGAGATGGACTTTGACCCCGAACAATTGGAAAAATTCTATGATACTCTTGAAACAAACGGCGTGGAAATAGTCGAAACACTCGATGATATCATACTTGATGATGTTGAGCTTTCGGCCATGTCGTCCGAAGGCGACCTCTCGGATGAAGACGGCGACGGTGAGCCTGCTGTCGAAAATATTGCTATTGACGACCCTGTAAAAATATACCTCAAGGAAATTGGCCGTGTTCCGCTGCTCAATCCCGATGAAGAGCTTGACCTTGCTATACGTATTTCCGATGGTGATGTTGCAGCTAAGAAACGCCTTTCGGAAGCTAACCTCAGACTTGTTGTCAGCATAGCAAAGAGATATCTCGGACGAGGAATGCAGTTCCTTGATCTCATACAGGAAGGAAACCTCGGCCTTATAAAAGCCGTTGAGAAGTTCGACTATACAAAGGGCTTCAAATTTTCCACATATGCAACATGGTGGATAAGACAGGCTATAACAAGAGCTATTGCAGACCAGGCAAGAACTATAAGAATACCTGTACATATGGTAGAGACCATCAACAAGGTAAAGAAAGTATCGAGCCAGCTCCTTCATCAGAACGGTCACGAGCCTACGGCAGAAGAAATATCCGAAGTACTCGGTATGCCTACAGACAAGGTAAGAGAGATAATGCGTGTAGCTCAGGAGCCTGTATCTCTTGAAACACCTATCGGTGAGGAAGAGGACAGCCATCTTGGCGACTTCATACCCGATGATGACGCTCCAGCACCGCAGGATGCCGCTTCACACACACTTCTCAAAGAGCAGCTTGCAGACGTACTTGCAACTCTCACTCCGAGAGAAGAAAAGGTGCTCAAGCTCCGTTTCGGACTTGAAGACGGACGTTCACGCACACTTGAAGAAGTAGGCGAAGAATTCAACGTAACCAGAGAGCGCATAAGACAGATAGAGGCAAAAGCGCTCCGCAAGCTCCGTCACCCCAGCCGCAGCAAAAAGCTCAAAGATTTCCTTGATTAAATCAAAGTGAAAAGCTGCGCGGTAAACCCAAAAAGGTTTGCCGCGCAGCTTTTATCTGTTCAGCAGCCATACTCCGAAATTCAGATATGCTGCGAACGTAAGCCATACAAGATAGGCTATCTGAAGAAGTCCTGCAAGCTTGTTTATCCTCGTGAACATTATCGTCATAACCAGTACTGCTGCCCAGAGAAGTACCAGCCATACAAAAGAGGTAAGATAAAGCTGAAAACCGAAAAACAGTACACACCACCAGAAATTCATTGTAAGCTGTACCGTATAGACAAACAATGCTCTCGGCGCCGAAACTTCATCAGAATCATAGATAACTGCCGCCCCGAACGCCATTAGCGCAAAAAGTACAGTCCAGACTATCGGGAACAGAAATGACGGAGGTGATAGCGGCGGCTGCTTAGCTGCTTCAAATCCCGACATTCCTGCATAAGTAACTATACCGCCTGCCGCAGCAAATAAAAATGTCAGCAGCAGAGATATAACAAAGGTTTTAAGTTTAAGCGTCATCACACATCACCGCCTTAATTATTTATATGCGCGGACACTTGAAAATATACAAAAAACAAGGACATGACCCCATATAAAAAGAAGTCATGTCCTTAAATTCATATACTAATAGAACCATGCAAAAAATGGGATATACGGTGAAACAGGTATAGCGACCATACCGCATATACTGCCTATAAATATCCCTGCTATGACATCAGAAGGATAATGCACCAAGAGATATACCCTTGAAAACGCTAAAAGCGCTGCATACATCACAACAGGAACAAAGAACATAGGGCACATATAAAAAACCACAGCCGTTACCGCAAATGATGCCGAAGTATGCCCTGATGGAAATGAATAGTGCGGCGGATTTTTTATCAGCAGATATTCCTCAAAAGCTTTATTGCAGGGTCTTATCCTTTTGACAATATGCTTTATAGTTATCTCGCCTGTCAGTGAGGCTATTCCCATGCCCAAAAGGATAGTCAGTCCTGTTATGCGCCATTTATTCATCAGAAGAAAAGGTATCGAAAAGGCAAACCATATATATCCGTTATTTCCTGTGGTGGTAATAAATATCATTATCTTGTTAAGTACGGGAGAATGCTTTTTCGCAAGACACATAAGCACTCTGTCGTCCCATGCTTGTATACGCTCAAACATTTTTTCACCGCCCGAATTTTTTCAAAATAATTATACCACAGCTTTACTGCTATTTCAAATACTATATCAATAATTTTTATATTTTTTTTAACAGCAAATCGATGCTCCGGTACGCATTTTTGCTCTTATTCTTTATGCAGTCTGAAATGTGTAAGCTTTTTGTTATTAAAAACACTTTTGGATGAAATAATTATTTATCACTGATCTTTATTTGTAAAACGACTGTGTATTGCTGCTTGCAGGGAGCTTCTTTATATGGAACATTTTCCTGAGAAAGAAACTAAAAAACTTAGGATTATCTACTACAACTATCTTCATAAGTATCCCTCCGTCAGTATTTACAGCAGCGTCTGCATGTAATAGCCGTAAGCGCAAGTATTACCGCTATCAGTATCACCAGCCAGCACTGCGGCAATATTCTTGAAACGATCAGTCCGACGCTGAAGGCAATTATATTTCCGTTTCTCAG
>ONVG01000128.1 GCA_900321195.1 uncultured Eubacteriales bacterium | reverse complement strand
ATAAGCTCAATGGCTTCATTGTTGTCTGTACCGAGTCCCATGTGTACCATGAAGAAGTTCGTTTTAGGGAATTTCTTTGCCATGTTATAAACTCTTTTGCACGAGGCTGCATCAGAGCCGCCTGTGTGTATCACAACAGGGAGAGAAAAATTTTCTGCAAGGTCTATAAAAGCCGCAGTTTTTTCGGAGTCAAACGGTTCGTTTGAATGGAACGGGTGGAACTTGAAAGCCTTTATGTATTTCAGATTTTCCTTTACAGCATTATAAAGCATATCATCCGCCTTTTCACCGTGCGGCTTTACCCATACGGCAGCGCTCAGCCTTGAAGGATATTTTTTAACGAAATTCAGAACGTCATCAAGGCAGTCTGTCTGTGAGCGCTGATATTCCGCAGGTACGGGGTTCATATCGTGGTCAAATTCAACGGCGTTAAGGCTTGAAACAATGCTGTGAGCAATGCCGTATCTGTCCATTGAATAGATAACATCACTTTCCGAAAGGTCAAATTCCCTTATTTTTCCGATATGTACATGTGTATCGATTATCACAGTATCACCCTCTTTATTTTTCTTCAATAAGCCTTTTGAGTTCTTCCATAAAGGAATGGATATCCTTGAATTGTCTGTAAACTGATGCAAAGCGCACATAAGCTACTTCATCGACATTTTTCAGAACGTCCATAGTGTATTCTCCGATAGTTCTTGAAGATATCTCTCTGTCGAGAGTATTCTGTATTTTTATCTCTACCTCGTCAACTATATGGTCTATCTGGTCGAGAGATACAGGACGTTTTTCACAGGCTCTTAAAATGCCGTTTGTGAGTTTTTCACGGTTGTACGGTTCACGGGAGTTATCCCTTTTTACGACCATGACAGGAGTAGTTTCGACTATTTCGTAAGTTGTAAATCTTTTTGAGCAGTTGAAGCATTCACGGCGGCGGCGTATCCTTTCGCCCTCATCCGTAGGTCTTGAATCGACGACCTTGCTTTCTTCGCATCCGCAGTATGGACATTTCATTCTATAT
Source organism: uncultured Eubacteriales bacterium (assembly GCA_900321195.1). GTDB lineage: Bacteria > Bacillota > Clostridia > Oscillospirales > Acutalibacteraceae > UBA1213. Next base: position 5,914 of record ONVG01000128.1, on the reverse strand, counting down.
AACCTCCAGACCTGAATATTTTTTTACAATATTTTCAAGATATTTTTTAGTTTTTGCTAACTGAGAGATATTTTCAAAGCTGAACCTGTAGACCTCTATTATTATATCGCCCTGATAGCCTGTCTGTATAAGATGTCTTACAAAGCTTTCCGTAGCCGGAGCAGAGCTTTCATCGGGAAGTATGCATTCATTGCCGTCAGTATATCCGCTTATATGCACATGCTTCAGTGATGTACCCATTATATCCGTAAATACAACTGGTGACAGACCTTTTCTGCGGGCCTGCTTTGTATCGCATACGAAACCTATATCCTCGCCAAAATAATTTTTCATGTCGCTTATGAACAGCGGGTCGCCGCTTTTGAATTTTGCTACATTTTCCTGTAAAAGCTCAGTGCCGTAAGCTCTCGCAGTATCACGCAGACGCTCAAAGCGTCTGAAATATTCCTCATTTTCAAGTGAAGAACGGTAATCGGTGCTAAGTCCGTGAAGTATTACTTTATCAGCCGAAAGCTTTTGTGCAGTCCTGAAAAACATCTCATAGAATTTTATACCGTCCTCAAATCTTCTTTCATAGTTGGAAAACAAGAGGAATGATTCGTATGAAGAAGTAAAAGGATGTACCGAAGCTACGGAAGCGCCCTTTTTGTCGAGTATATATCTTAACCTGTCGAGATAATCAGGTTCAAGCTCGGAAAAGCTGTTGAAAAATATTTCCAGCGTATCAAAACCGATATCTGTAAGCAGTTCTACCGAATTTTCTGTAAGCATAGGGTAAAGGCAGCCTGTAGATATACCTATCTTCATATCGAGCCACCCCATTTCTTTGATAACATTATTATACCTGATAATATAATATATCTTTTTTTTGTCAAAGTCAAATAAAATTAATAAAATAAGAGCTTTTGGAATAAATTTATGGTAATAAATAGCAATTTGCGGCAAGAATTTTAGTACTATAATACTCTTTAATATGTACAATTAATGTTCTTGAAAAAAGAGCTATAAATATTTTATAAAAAATGCTTGACAAATGAATAAATTTAGTATATTATAATAGCAATCAAGCGGAAGCGACAAAAAATGATTGTTATTTATTGTTTTCGTTTGATATCATAATGATTATTCCTTTTCTTTCCTTTTTCCTTTTTTCTTTTTATTCCTTTAAGCAAAAACGCAGGTTTTTCCCCCTGCGTTTTTGCTTTTTGTGCTTGAATTTATATTTTGCGTCAGGAAGCGGCAGAATATCAGGTCTTTTGTAATAGAATTATAGTATCGGCAAAAAATCCGAAAAACCTGTCAGGCTTGTTTTTTTAGCATAATATGGTATATGATGCTTTTTGAATATAATATATAAAAATTAAATCTAAAAATAGGCGAAAATACTATTGGTTAATGTCGGCTTTTGTAGTATAATATTTATATTTGTGTGCATGATCATTATTCCCGAAAAACGTCGGGATTTGCTTATAACGGGCGGAGGAAAGAGAATGAGATTACATGGTATAAGAATACCGCACAAAAAGAACACCGCGGGCATGGAGCCTGTCAGAATACCTGTGCCGGGAACTGTCAGCATACCGATGTCTATGCATATCGGCAAGCCGGCAAAGGTTACAGTGAAAAAAGGAGATACTGTAAAGGTCGGACAGCTCATAGGTGAGGCTGACGGTTTTATGTCGTCAAATATACATGCAAGCGTTTCGGGAAGGGTACAGAAAATAGATGAAACTGTATCCTCTGACGGAAGAAAAATATCAAGCGTCGTTATAGAATCAGACGGCAAGCAGGAGCTTTGCGAGAATATAAAGCCGCCGGAGGTAAAAGACTTTGAAAGCTTTATCAAGGCCGTAAGGGACAGCGGAGTCGTAGGTCTTGGCGGAGCAGGCTTTCCGAGCTTTATAAAATTAGGGATAAACGACCTTTCAAAAATAGATGCAGTAGTGATAAACGCCGCTGAGTGTGAGCCTTATATAACCTCGGATACAAGGACTATGATAGACAAGACCGGATATATTTTCAAGGGCATAGACGCAATCAGAAAGTATATGAAGGTCAGACGCTTTATAATAGGGATAGAAAGCAATAAGCCTGAAGCCGTAAAAGAGCTTGTAAAATATGCCGATGATACTGAGGATGTCGAAATAAAGGTGCTGCCCTCAATATATCCGCAGGGCGGTGAAAAGGTTCTTGTGTTCAACACTATGAAAAGGATAATACCCCGAAAAAGACTGCCGATAGATGTAGGTGCTGTCGTAATAAATGTAACGACACTTGCATTCATAGGAGAATATCTTGAAACGGGCAGGCCGCTTGTCGATAAATGTGTAACGCTGGACGGCTCGGCTGTAAAAGAGCCGAAAAATGTCATAGTGCCTATAGGTACATCTGTGTATGACCTTGTTGCAGGCGCGGGAGGACTTAACTGTCACCCCAAAAAAGTTATTTACGGCGGTCCTATGATGGGAATAGCCGTTCCGTCACCTTATGAACCGGTGCTGAAAAACACAAATGCGATAATCGTGATGGATCCTAAGGAGTCAGGTCAGCCAAAGACAACTCCGTGTATAGGCTGCGGAGCATGTACTAACCACTGTCCGTTCAGGCTTGACCCGAAAGCTATATCGAGAGCGTATAAGCTTGATGACTGTGAGATGCTTGCAAAGCTTTGTGTTGATATATGTATGGAATGCGGATGCTGCTCGTATGTTTGTCCTGCGAACAGACCGCTCGTACAGACCAACAAGCTTGCAAAGAAAAAACTGAAAGAATATCTTTCGGAAAGAAATAAAGTCAGGGAGGGTAAAAACAAAAGTGACTAAATTAATACTTTCTGTTTCACCTCATATTTACGGCAAACGTACAACACAGAAGATAATGCTTGATGTTATAATAGCGCTTCTGCCGGCAGCCGCTGCATCCGTGCTGATATTCGGACCGAGGACGCTTCTTGTTATCGGTGTGTGCGCAGCTGTCAGTGTCTGCTCGGAGTTTGTTTTTGAAAAGCTCTGCAAACGTGAAAATACTGTATATGACCTTTCCGCGATAGTAACGGGAATGCTTCTTGCATACAATCTTCCTGTGAGCATACCTCTCTGGCAGGCAGCATTCGGAAGTGTTACCGCTGTAATAGTTGTAAAACAGCTTTTCGGCGGTATAGGACAGAATTTTGCAAATCCTGCGATAACCGCAAGGATAGTGATGATGACTGCATTTTCGGGAACTATGACGAACTGGATATATTCCGCAACACCAAAAACTCCCGATGCCGTATCATCACCCACGCCGCTTATAGCAGCGGCAAAGGGAACAACATCCATGATGCCGTCATATACGGAGCTTCTTTTGGGCAGACACGGAGGCTGTCTCGGAGAAACATGTGCCCTTGCGCTTTTGCTCGGCGGAGCATATCTTCTCATAAGACGTGTTATCTCGTGGCACACGCCTGCAGCGTTTATCGGGACCGTTGCACTGATGTCACTGATATGCGGAAAAGACCCTCTATATCAGATACTTTCGGGCGGACTTATATTAGGCGCATTTTTCATGGCTACCGATTATGCGACAACGCCGCCTACAAAGCTCGGAAAGCTCATATTCGGCATTGGCTGCGGACTTATAACGATACTGATACGTTTACGCCTTATATCTCAAAGCTTACACGTATGAAGCCTCTTACGGGAGGTGTTGAGCTGTGAAGGATATCTTAAAGCCGATAATAGTTCTTGCATTGATATGTCTTTTAGTAACGGCAAGCCTTGCTTATGTAAATATAAAGACTGCGCCTGTAATAAAGGCAGCAGAGGAAAAGGCGGCTTCAAGCGCAAGACATGAAGTGCTGAAGGAAGCCGAAACGTTTGAAAGGATAAATTCTTTAAAGCTTCCCGACGGAGCAGTTGAAGCTTATAAGGGAAATGATGAGTCGGGATATGCGATAATCGTCAAGGTAAAGGGCTACGGCGGAGATATGAAGCTTATGTGCGGCATAAGACATGACGGCACTATGGAGGGCGTAAAGACGCTTACTCACAATGAAACGACAGGTATAGGCTCCAGAGTAGTTGACAATAACTCGAAATATAAAGAAAGCTTTGCGGGAACGACCGCAGGCGAATACAGGGATATCGATACAGTATCCGGAGCAACGATATCCTCAAAGGCATACAAAAAGGGTATAGGCATAGCGTTTGACGCTTTCAAGGCCATCAGGGAGGCAGAACATGAAAACGCTGAATAATTTTTCAAAGGGCATAATAAAGGAAAATCCGGTGCTTGTGCTTGTTCTGGGTACGTGTCCGACGCTTGCGACCTCTACAAGCGTTCTGAATGCTCTGGGAATGGGAGCTGCGGCGACCTGTGTTCTTGTTTTTTCAAATATCCTCATATCTGCGCTCAGAAACGTTATACCAGACAAGGTGCGCATACCGTGTTATATCGTTCTTATAGCAGGACTTGTAACAGCCGTTCAGATGCTCGTAAAAGCGTATGCGCCGGAGCTTAATGAATCGCTGGGAATATATCTTCCGCTGATAGTGGTAAACTGTATAATTTTGGGACGCGCGGAAATGTATGCAAGCAAGAATAATGTGTTCGATTCTGCTGTGGACGGCTTCGGAATGGGAATAGGCTTTACTCTTGCGCTTTTCCTTATGGCTGCGATACGCGAGACCTTCGGTCACGGTACATTCTGCGGTATGGAGATACCTGTTCTGAAGAATAACAATATATCGATAATGACAATGGCGCCGGGCGGATTTTTCGTTTTCGGACTGCTTATAGCGGCTGTAAATAAATTTTCAAAGCATAAGCCGAAGAAAAACAGCTTTGGCTGTGAGGGCTGTCCGCAGTTTGCTGTTTGTGCGAAATCTGAGCTTAGTTCATGTAATGATGCTGCGGAGGAGGATGAATAATGACAAAGCTTATTATTATAATGCTGTCTGCGGTATTTATAAACAACTATGTACTGTCGAGATTTTTAGGCATATGTCCGTTTTTGGGAGTTTCAAAAAAATTAGGCTCTGCGGCAGGAATGAGCATAGCTGTAATATTCGTAATGCTCATGGCAACTGCTGCGACATATCCGATAGAGAAATATCTTCTTGAACCTAACGGTCTTAAATATCTGCAAACTATAGTTTTCATACTTGTTATTGCTGCGCTCGTGCAGCTTGTAGAGATAGTGATGAAAAAATATACGCCTGCGCTGCATCATTCACTGGGAGTATATCTTCCTCTGATAACAACAAACTGCGCTGTTCTGGGTGTTACGATACTCAATATAGACGAGGGCTATACCTTTATAGAGGCTATGGTGAATTCGCTCGGCAGCGGACTGGGATTTTTTCTTGCTATGGTCATGTTTTCGGGAGTGCGCTCGACTATCGAGGGCAGCGACATACCCGAAAGCTTCAAGGGACTGCCTATAACTCTTGTGGCGGCTGCGATAACCTCACTGTCATTTTTAGGCTTCGGCGGAGTTATAGAAAACCTGTTTGCATAACGGAGGTACTTTCAAATGAATGAGATCCTGACTGCGGTAATACCTGTTGTCATAATAGGCATCATATGTGCCGCCGTACTTGTAATAGCGTCAAAGCTTATGGCTGTCAAAGAGGACAAGCGCTTTTTTGAGATAAGGGAATGTCTGCCGGGCGCAAACTGCGGAGCATGCGGTTATGCCGGATGTGACGGTTATGCAAAGGCGCTCTGTGAAAACGGAGATGTAAAGAAAAATCTTTGTGTTCCGGGCGGAGAGTCGGTCTCAAAGCAGATAAGCAGCGTTTTAGGTGTTGAATATTCCGAGGTAATGAAATACACTGCTGTAGTACACTGCGGCGGCGACTGCACATGTACAAAGGATAAGGCATATTATGAGGGGATAAAGAGCTGTGAGGGCGCAAAATTATTATACGGC
>ONVG01000200.1 GCA_900321195.1 uncultured Eubacteriales bacterium | reverse complement strand
TTCTCACCGGTTATTTTCATAGCCGCCGGCAAAAATTCAAGCTCACCGCATTTTATCCCATCCGCAAAGGATCTTACATCATCAGACGTAAGCGCCCTGTCAACCTCCGCCTCATAAAGCTTATATACATGACTTTTTGGAGAAAGCATTTTATGCGCAAGCTCCCCGTCATTTGTTATGAGGATAAAGCCCTCTGTATTCTTGTCGAGCCTGCCTGCCGGAAAAAGGTCCTTTCTGTAAAGCTCAGGCGGCAAAAGGTCAATGACTGTCTGAGCATGTCTGTCATTGCTTGCGGAAAGAACTCCCTGCGGCTTGTTCATCATTATGTACAGATATTTTCTGAAGGTCAGCTTTTCACCGTCTATGAGAAATTCCGCCTTCTCCGGATCAAATTTTTCTTCCGGACGCTTTACTGTCTTTCCGTCAGCAGATATCCTGCCTGCTTTTATCATATCCTTTATCTCACTGCGGCTCGCAATATTCTGAGATGAAAGTATTTTATCTATCCTTTGTAATGCCATAAATATCACCGATATTATTTTACCATAATATCATGCCGCCGACAAGAAATTATTTTATATTACGTTTACAATATTTCTGCATATAATATAGCGGAGGGGAAAGTATGGAAACACTGATATATACCGTCCGAAAGGGCGACACTCTTTTTCAGATAGCCAAAAACTTCGGAACTACAGTCAACATGATAGCAAGATATAACGGAATACCCGACCCGGATGTTATATACGAGGGTCAGATACTCCGCATACCTGTTTCAGATATACCAAAATGCATGGATAAATACAACAAGCAGGCAACAACAGATTATATCGTAAAAAACGGAGATACGCTTTTATTGATAGCTCAGAAATACAATGCATCTATTGAAGGAATAGCCGAGCTTAACAAGATAGATTCTCCCGATATGATATGTGAAGGTCAGGTATTGAAAATACCGCTTTCATGCGTACCGTTAAAACCTGATGACGAAATGCCGGATAATAATAACGAGGGCAGACTTGAATACACCGTAAAAAGCGGCGATACTCTCTGGCAGATAGCAAAAAAATACGGCGTGAGCGTTGCATATCTCATCAACCTCAACCGCCTTACAGAACCGGACTGCATATATCCCGAACAGATAATTGTTATACGAAAATAATATCCTGCCGGACTGCGCTCAACAGTCCGGCTTGTGCTTTGTTATGAGAATTGCAGAAATATAGAACCCTACAGCAATAACTATTTTGAAAAGCACGGATATAAAGGGGGTAAGTCTTGTTAAAAGACATGGTATAATTATACAGCACAGCGGTATGAAAACATTGTCGAAAAGACGAAGCTCTATTTTAGTTAGCTTTACAAGTCTTGCAAGGCTCAGGAAAGTGTTAAGAAGCTCGCTTATTATTATCACGGCTATAACTCCGGCTATACCGTAAACCGGCAAAAGAGTATATGTGAGTATAACTCTTATTATAGAATCAAGGGTATTGAAAATAAGATAACTTGTCTGCTCGTTAAGCCCCTTCAATATCCCGTCAGCAACAGAGTCAAGATACATGAGCGGCACTGCCGGCGCAAGCATGGAAAGATATTCTCCTGCCTGCTCATTTCCGAAAACAAGCCTGCATATCGGCACTGCATAAAAAATGAATATCACCGTTACAGGCAGAGAATACAGCAGAGTAAGGCTTATCATCTTCTCTGCTATACGCCTGACAGTCCTGATGTGTCCGAGTACAACGGCTTCCGCTATCTCAGGCACAACAAGCACCGCAAACGGTATTATAAATACCGACGGAAAAACAAGAACAGTCATGGACATGCCGCTGATAATACCGTACTGCGCCAGCGCTTCGGACGAACTGCTGCCGTATTTTCTCAGTCCGAGCGGTATCAGAGAATTTTCTGCCGCAGAAAGTCCGCTCCTGAGACATGCATTAGCCGTAACGGGAAGCGCTATAGGCAGCAGCTTGCCTACAAGCGAGGGCACACGCTCATTTGCACACTTAAAGCTCTTTATATCCGCTCTGTAGCATATCATCGAATACACAAAAGAAACAAGCTCCGCCGCGCTCGTTCCTATAACGGCATTACAGCACATCCCCTCGGTACTTACAGGCGGAAAGACTGCAAATACAAGTGCAAATGTCCCGAATTCGATAATCTGTTCAAGAAGCTGTTCAACGGACGTTTGCAGAGTTTTTCTCCTTGCGCAGAAATATCCCCTTATACATGCAGACGCTGCCATAAACGGCAGACTCGGCGCAAGAAGTCTTAAAGCAGGCGCGGCGGCTTTCTCATGCAGTATAAGCTCCGCGCAGGTATCGGCTGATATGAGCATTATACCGCCAAGCGCTCCGCCGAAAGCAAGCGCAATAATTATACAGCGTTCAACAGTATATTTTGCCTGACCAAAATTTCCCTTTGCAGACATTTCACCGAAAAGTCTTGTAGCGCAGAGCATTATACCCGATGTTGAAACAGCCGCAAAAAACAGATAAACGCTCATAACGAGCTGATAAAGCCCCATTCCCTCTGCGCCTGCCGTGTCGGAAAGGAACACTCTGAAAGCCATTGCCATGCACCTTATTATCAGCGCCGACAAAATAGCATTAAAAACATTTGTAAGAGAGATGATGAAATGTTCAGACTGCGAAGATTTTTGAAGGATTACAAGCTTCAGCTGACTATCGGACCGCTGTGCAAGCTCATAGAGGCAATATTTGAGCTTTTCATACCGCTGATAACTGCGGACATAATCGACAATGGAGTAAAAAATAATGATGTCGGCCATGTTCTGCAAAAGGGCGGTCTGATGATACTTCTGGGTGTGCTTGGACTTTGCAGTGCGCTTGTGTGCCAGAAGTCAGCCTCGATAGCATCACAGGGCTTCGGCACAAAGGTACGCAGTGCCATGTTCAGACACATCAACACTTTTTCTCACAGTGAACTTGACAAGATAGGTACTCCCTCGCTCATAACAAGAATGACAAATGACGTAAATCAATTACAGCTTGCTGTTGCAATGCTGATAAGACTTGTTATCCGCGCGCCTTTTCTTGTTATAGGCGCTCTCATAATGGCTATGATGATAGACCTTAAACTGTCGCTGATATTCTTTGCGGCGGCTCTGCTGATAGGTCTTGTAGATCCCGTAAAGAGCCACCCCGGTCGGCCATTCCCAGTTGTTCATGGTCAGATGCCC
>ONVG01000195.1 GCA_900321195.1 uncultured Eubacteriales bacterium | reverse complement strand
TGGTTTAACTGGTTTAATTGTAGAAAATACTAAAGTTGATAATAAAGAATATGATGCTATGTGGTTAAGTTCTTTGTGTGATTCTACATTAAAAGGAAAACCAGATAATGAAGTTGTAGATTTCACAAGCAGAGTTAAGACAATAGAAGATATGCTTACAGCAGGCTTTGCTGATGAGCTTAACGAAGTTACGAACGACACTGTAAAGTGGAAGCGCATAGAATACAATAAAAAGGTACTCAATCAGGGCTTCCCGATCATAAGAGGAAGATTTATAGAAAATATTGACATACCCGTAATTGATAATGCTAAAATGAAGATAAAGGCGGCTGTCATCAAGGCTATGAAAATAAACTTCTTACCCTTGAATTTCCGCTCGACCGGCTACAATACAATGTTATCCGCAGCAGGCAGCAGGACTCTCACCTGTGCTTATGACTATACAGCCGCTGATCCGAACGGTACAGAGCTTCCGGCTGAGCTGTGGTGCGAGGGCGTTACAATAAGCGTACCTGTTTCCACTGATGATGCGCAGATCATCATTCTTGATAATGACGGTGAAGCCTACAGCTTTGCTCCTGAAAGTATTGAGGACGGCATGGCAACATTCACTCTTACCGAGCCTGCCGCTTTTGCAGTTGCAGAGAACGTAAAGGCAGATAACTCTGAGCAAACCTCAAGACCGATAAATCCGGATAACAAGAATGTCAATACAGGAGACAGCAGTGCTCCCATAACAGCAGTCTTTGTCTTGATAACAGCAGCAGCGCTGACAGCACTTATTGCAGGGAGAAAGAAAAAGCGTGAATAATACACAAGAAAAAACCAAAAGCAAAAAGCAGACTATAATTATTATCACTCTGGCACTTGTCCTTGTTGGCTGTCTTGTTACAGCGGCGGTACTCCTCCTTAATAAGCCAAAGGAGGAGCCGCTAAATGAGCCCGCAAAGGGCGTTGTCGGAGTGATAAAGGACAACTGGGACACACAGGTCAGCAGCGAGCCGACAGACAGTCCCTCCCAAGCGAAAAAAGGCACACAGATACCCGGATATTCATCGGCAGAAATGAATGCCGGCGATATGTCCATAAAGCTCAGGATAGGCAACCCGAAGGAGAACCATGTGGGATTTTATGCATCCCTTAAATTAGCTGACGGGACAGTACTTTATAAATCTCCGCTTCTCAGCCCCGGTCAGGGGCTGGAAGAGGTTCCCCTGACACAGACTCTAACAAAGGGAACCTATGATGCGATAGTCGAGTACAAATGTGTGCTTTTGGAGGACGGGAAAACGCCGCTAAACTCTGCGGAATCCGGTCTGAAGATCTATGTAAATTAAGGCTCTGCCTTAATAATATAGGGGAATACCCCAATAACAAACGAAAGGAAGTTTTTTATGAAGTTCAAAAAGATCATTACCATCTCACTTGCAGCCGCTATGGCAATGACAGCCACAGTATCAGCAGCCGCTGCTGAACTGACCGAGCAGAACCCCACAGGCAATACCGAGGTAACAGCTCACATAAACGGCTCTGCCGGAAATGTATCCTACATTATCACTATTCCTGATGTAGTTGATTTCGGTGAGCTTGTACAGCCTTCAAACAATGATAACTTCTACAAGTATGTTGACTATGAAGTTAAAGCTACAAAGCTGGAGGGTCTCCCAGATTTACATCATATCGGAGTTTATGTGAAGGATCAGAATGCTGTTGTTAAAGGCGACACAGACTTCTATATCACAAACAAAAACGATCCAAGCATTAAATTCAAATATGATGTATTCCATAGACCTATAGATGATACCACCCAATATACTATAAGCATAAACTCAGACACAATGACCGGCACCGCTGGTTACAAACTTTATGATTTTTTTTATGAGGGAGATACTTTAGACGGTACCCTGCGCCTGAATCAGAATCAGCTTTACGGAAGAAATATTACTGACATCGCCGGAGAGTACAGCGGTTACATGGTATTTTTCAGCACAGTTGAGGAAAACCCGTGATACTAAAGGACTGATCCCATGAAAAGCAGTTTTGGCAAGTACCTGTTCCTGCTGCTTGCGGGTCTGGTGCTTATCTTGCTGACAGTATCTCTGACAGCCGCAGCCCAAAGCGGTCACGGCGGGACTACACAGGTTATCGCTCATATCAGGATGCCCTCAGAAGCGCAGAGCGAGGAGCCGTCTCCGGAAAGCAGTACACCTGCTTCTTCTGACACTGAGCCGTCCGGTCAGCCTGCGCAGACCGGAGAAGACAGTCCGATCTTCATTTATATTGCTGCATTGGCTTCTCTGATATTGATACTTATTTTCGGGACAAGAAAAAAGCTCCCGAACGACAGGAGGCAGAATAATGGGAAAGAAAAGAAGAAGGACTCTCCGTCTGCTGAAGGATGCCTTTAAAACCGCAGGCGCCGATAAGATATTCAGCGGATATATTCTGTGGTTCTTTATATCGGCAGTTCCGATATGGCTTTGGGAGCCGAATATCAATACATATCAGGACAGTCTTTGGTTCTGTTTTGCATCGGCTACTACAATAGGCTACGGCGATGTATCAGCAGTTACGCTTTTTGGACGCATTATAACCGTTTTTCTGTCGATATACTCTATCGGAGTTGTTGCTATATTTACCGCTGTTGTCGCAAGCTTCTTTACGGATATAGCCCGTCTGAAAGCGAGCGACAGCGCAAGAGAATTTTCGGATGATCTTGAGCATCTTTCGGAGCTTTCAAAGGAAGAATTGGAGCAGCTCTCTCAGCGCATCAAAGAATATCAGAAAAAGAATCATTAATACGTAAAACAGGTCAGTGACAATAGCTTCACTGACCTGTTTCTTTTATTTGTTTTTTCTTTTTGCAGATTTTTTATTTT
>ONVG01000124.1 GCA_900321195.1 uncultured Eubacteriales bacterium | reverse complement strand
TACATCATTAAAGCTGACTGTCTTTTTTCTTTTCAGCTCCTCATTCAGAAAAAGCAGGATATTTATTACACGAAGGTCATTTAACTGCATTATCATTCACCTCTTTATATAGCTTGTATCGTATTTTCTTTATTATATAAAACTACTCTTACAGTAAGAGTAAATATTCTCTTTTACTTGCTGTTTCAAGTGTACGGTTGTATAATTATATAAAAACAAAAAAGGAAGTGTTACTATGTACATGCCTGTTCCGGTATTCAGTGAAACGGATGCTGTGTTAAAGCACTCAAAAAAGATAGCCGGATTTGGAAAAAAAGCCCTTATCATTACAGGTAAAAGCTCCGCAAAAATAAACGGCTCACTGGATGATATAAGGAATGTGCTTAACGGTGAAGGCATCGATTTTATTATCTTTAACGATATCGAGGAAAACCCGTCTGTTGAGACCGTTATGAAAGCAAAGGCCATTGGTCTGTCGAACAATGTTGATTTTGTTATAGGTATAGGCGGAGGTTCACCACTTGACGCCGCCAAAGCTGCCGCATTCATGCTCGCTCATCCGAAAGACAGTGCAGAACTGCTTTACCGCACATCTGACGATACTGCTCTGCCGTTAGTACTCATACCTACAACATGCGGTACCGGCTCTGAGGTCACGCCTATAAGTGTTCTTACAAGACACGAGTTCAGAACGAAAAAATCAATCAGTCACAAAATATTCGCAGACATTGCCCTGATAGACGGAAAATATCTTTGCTCTGCACCTGTAAATGTTTTGCGTAACACTGCCCTTGATGCGCTTACACACCTGATAGAAAGCTGCATCAATATTAAAACGGATGATTTCAGCCGCATGTTCGTTGAGCAGGGGCTTAAACTCTGGAGCAAAAACAAGGATGTTCTTGAAACAGGAAATGCGTCCGATGAGCAGTTACAGGAAATGATGAACGCCTCAGCTATGGCAGGAATGGCGATAGCTCAGAACGGTACCGGTATCCCCCATGGTCTCAGCTATTCGCTGACATACAAGCTGCATGTTCCTCACGGCCGTGCTGTAGGATATTTCACGGCAGGTTATATCAATGAAGCTATGAGTTTCCCTTCGTCCGAAAATTCCTGCGGAAGATATATACTTGATACTATCGGTTTCGGAAGTATATACGAGTTTGCGGAATGGTATAAAAAATTGTACGGTGCTTTTCAAGTCGATGATGAAATTCTTAGTGAAGCTGTTAATGAGCTTTGGAGCAATAAGCCCAAGCTCCATACAGCACCGTTCAATATCAGCTATGAATCTCTCAGGCGCATAGCATTCTTTACAAAAGATGTCAGCGGCACATTGTCCGTTTAGTTCAGATATTGTATGCATATTCACTGTCTTACCTCAGTTTATTTTCTCACACTATATACAAAATGTCAATGACAGCACATTATTTTCGGCGCCGTAAACAGCCAAAAATGTGGACATCATAACCTGTTTCTGTTATTATAAAAATAAATAAACAAGTACGGGAGGTATTCTATGCTTAATCAATTATCCGAAAAGAAAGAAAAAAAGGTAGAGTATGTAGAGCTTATTTATGACCTGATATTCGTCTATATCATCGGCAGAAACAACTCACTTCTCCACAATATCACAAACGGATTTATAGATCCTATATCATTCTGTGCTTACGTACTTTGCACACTGGCAGTTATCCAGATATGGAATTTTTCGACCTACTACATAAATATCTACGGCAGGCACAGTGTGAGAGAACATATATTCCTGTTTCTCAATATGTTCATGCTGTACTTTATGGGTGAAGGAATGCGGACAGACTGGCAGGGATATCATACAATGTATCATATTGCATGGGCACTCATACTCATAAACATAGGCGTACAATATATTTTTGAACTACGCATACACAAAAGATCTCCTAACAAAAAACAGGTCATACGCATGATGCTCATACTATTCTTTGAAGCTCTGCTTGTCTGTGCGGCTGTTGCAGAATATAATTTTACAAGAACATCATGGCTGTCTTTTGCAGCTATAATCTTCGGAATGTGTTCCGTGCTTTTCCTGGGACAAAAAAGCAGCTCAAGCTTTGTCGATTTTCCTCATCTTTCCGAACGCGCTATGCTTTATGTTGTATTTACCTTCGGTGAAATGGTCATAGCCGTATCCAACTATTTCAAAAATGAAGTCACTCTCAATAATCTGTATTTTGCAGGAATGGTCTTTCTTATAGTCGTCGGTCTTTTCCTGAGCTACGGATTATTCTATGACCATATAATCGACCGTGAAACAAATACTAACGGACTTCTCTATATGCTCATGCATATTTTCATAATTTTCTCTCTCAACAATATAACGAACTCGCTCGAATTCATGCGTGATGAAAAAATAAACCTTATGCCTAAAATACTTCTTCTTATCTCTTCATTCATAATGTTCTATGTATTTTTATTTGCAATGGGCAGTTATGCAAAGCTGAAATGTCAGCTGAATATAAAATTCTTCCTGCCGATAGTATGTATAGGCTGTTTGTTTGTGGCTCTTATGTTCATATTCAGAGAAAATATGTATGTGAACATAGCTGTTTCTGTCGCATTTGTATTTTCCGTAACAGCTATCATTTTCCGCTTCGGAAAAAAGAATGATACGTCGGAAGAAATTTCAAAACAACATTTATTGTGATATTATACAAATTTCTGATATTTGAGAGGATTTTTTTGTGCGTTTGCCGTCAAAAATCCTCTCTAAATCCTTGCTAAAAATAAAATAATATTGTATAATAATAAAGATAGTAATAATCAAGAATAAAAAAGGGGGCTGAGATATGGACTTTTTGGGGAAAACATGCCCTGTATGCTCGCAAAACTTTCATGAAGGCGACGATGTTGTCGTATGCCCGAAATGCGGCGCTCCTTATCACAGAGACTGCTATAAACAAAACGGAAAATGTATTTTTCCTGAGCTTCATAAAGACGGAAAAAACTGGAAAGACGTTTATGATGATGACCCGACAGAAAATAAGGATGTCATAAGGTGTATCTCCTGCGGCACAGAAAATGACAAGAATGCTATCGTATGTAAAAAATGCGGTGCTTTCATTTCAAGAAATATTTCCTTTAATATCAATGAAAACGCCGAGAATGAAAAAAACGGCAAGCCCGGTGAGGAAAATTTTGAAAATTATATTCCGGGTATGTCAGGAAATCCTTTCACTATCTTTATCGACCCTATGGGCGGCGTTTCAAAAGATGAGGATTTCGACGGAGTAAGCGGCGCCGAGCTTTCAAAATATGTAGGTGTTAATACTCAGTATTATCTTCCCGTTTTTGCAAAAATAAAAAGTGTGGGCAAAAGTAAATTCAATATGAGCGCTTTTCTTTTCAGCGGCGCATGGTTCCTTTTCAGAAAACGTTATCTTATCGGTATCATAATATCCGTTTTGTTCTTTATTACCGAAATAATATCCGTGTTTCTCGTTTCAGCTTATTCCACTCCTATATACAGAGAAGCTCAGAATGCATTTAAAGAAGTTAATATACAATATCCCATGATAGGAAACTACATTTCATTTGCATATGAACACTATTCTGCTGCCGGAGTGTTCTGGACAGTACTTCCCTATATACTTATCGCTGTAAAATTATCTATTGCTGTATTCAGCGGCTTTTTAGGAAACAAGATTTACTACAAGGCTTCTGTAAAAAACATAAAGATGATAAAAAGCAAAAATCATGACGGAGATACGATGAAGGCTGTTGCAGAAGCAGGCGGAACGAATACCGCTGCTGCATTGGTTTTCGTTATCTGTTACGCAATACTCAGCGTTGCATCTCTGTTCGTATAAAATAATAAATAAACGGAGGCATATTCAACTATGAAAGTAACAAAAGCTGTTATTCCTGCCGCAGGTCTCGGAACAAGAGTGCTGCCTGCAACAAAATCCATGCCAAAGGAAATGCTCACTATCGTAGATAAACCTGCTATACAATATATTGTTGAGGAGGCTGTCAATTCCGGCATAACCGATATCCTTATCATCACAAACAGAGGAAAAGGCGTTATCGAGGATCACTTTGACAGAAGTCCTGAGCTTGAAGAAAGACTTCTTGCATCAGGGAAAAAAGATGTTTATGAAGAGGTAGTTTCTATCTCAAAGCTTGCAAATATTTTCTTCATAAGGCAGAAAGAAACAAAAGGTCTTGGCCACGCAGTAAACTGTGCAAGATCATTCATAGGAAACGACCCGTTTGCAGTTCTTTACGGAGATGATGTTATCATAGGTGAAGACCCTGCATGTGCTCAGCTTATAAGAGCTTATGAAAAATACGGAAAGGCTGTTGTAGGTATAAAGGCTGTTCCGGAGGATGCTATATCAAAATACAGCTCGCTTAAAGTTGACAAGCTTGAAGATAATATTTACAGCTGTACCGATATGGTAGAAAAACCAAAGACAAAAGAGGAAGTCCTTTCTCTCTATTCTATACTTGGAAGATGCGTGCTTACGCCTGATATTTTCGACATACTTGACAATACAAAGCCCGGTGCAGGCGGGGAGATACAGCTCACAGACGCTATGAAAACTCTCGCAAGAACAGTAGGCATGACAGGCGTTGACTTCACAGGAAAGCGTTACGACATGGGCGACAAGTTAGGCATACTCCAGGCAACAGTTGAGATAGCTTTACAGAACCCCGTACTCGGAAACAGCTTCAGAGAATATCTCAAGGATATAGCAAAGACATTATAATAATCGAGTAGGAGGCTACCCATTAATTGAGCAGCCGACCTCTCACACCACCGTGCGTACCGTTCGGTACACGGCGGTTCAATAGTTTGAGTGCAGTAC
>ONVG01000181.1 GCA_900321195.1 uncultured Eubacteriales bacterium | reverse complement strand
TTCCCTAACGGAGAAAAAATATTTGCGACCGGACGCTGTGACGGTACAATAGGCTATGCGCCGAGAGGTACCAACGGCTTCGGCTATGACCCGATATTCTTTATTGAGGGAAACAAGACCTTTGCTGAGATACCCGAACGTCAGAAAGACCTTATAAGTCACAGGGGCAGGGCGCTGAAGGAATTATCCCAGAAGCTAAAGAAAAAATACGGCTCCAAACAGTCGAATATTCTTTAAGGAAGTGTGAAAGAGTATGCTTACAAGTAAACAGAGGGCTTTTCTCCGTTCTCTTGCAATGAACATAGATACTATACTTATCATAGGCAAGGGCGGCATGAGCGAGCAGATAATAAAGCAGGCTGATGATGCGCTCAAAGCAAGAGAGCTTATAAAAGGAAAAGTGCTTGAGACCGCAGAGAGCGGTTCAAGAGAATACGCCGAGCAGATAGCGCTTGAAACAAACAGCGAGGTCGTTCAGGTCATAGGCTCAAAATTTGTGCTTTTCAGAAGAAATCCTGATGAGCCTAAAATAGAGCTTCCGAAAGCTAAAAAGACGAGAAAATAAATTCTTGGGGGGTGAGAGCTTTGAATACGGCAATGTTCGGCGGCAGCTTTGACCCTGTACACAACGGACATGTACAGCTTGCGCAGGCATTCATAAAGGAGCTTTCACTTGACAGGGTATTTATAGTTCCGGCATTTATTTCACCGTTCAAGCAGAACGGTGCGGCTGTACTTCCTGTTCACAGAGCAGAGATGTGCAGGCTTGCATTTAAAGATATACCGCAGGCTGAAATTTGTGATATAGAAATAAAGCGTGAAGGTTCAAGCTATACCTATCAGACATTGGAAGCGCTGACAGATAAGCTTGATACGGAAAAGATATATCTTATAACTGGTGCGGACAGCTTTATGACTATCCATAAATGGAAGGAGCCGGAAAGTATTTTCCGCCATGCGGTAATATGCGGGCTGCCGAGAAATGATGATGATATTTCCGTACTTGAAAAGCAGTCCGAATATCTTCATGCTTTGGGAGCGGAAACGAGGATACTGAACATATCTGTTATGACAGTTTCATCAACAGAGATACGCAGCAGGGCTGCAAACGGTGAGAGTATAAAAGGGCTTGTACCCGATGATGTAGAACGCTATATCGTTGAAAACAGGCTGTACCTTAAATAATTAACGGGTGAGGCTTATGATAAAAAACAAAGCGCTCGGTATCACTCTTGTGATATACACTGTGCTTTTTTATACAGCATGGTCTGTTTACCAGTTTGTTTTTGCAGAAATGATAAAACGAGAGGTAAATAATGAGGTCGTCAGTATGCTTATAAGCAGCGGCGCAGTAAAGAATATTATCTGGACGCTGCCGGCTGTAGTTCTGATAGTCTGGTTTGAGGACGATATGTTTGCTGGCACAAAGGATATGTGCAGGTTCAGCAGTAAAGACCTTATGGGGATCCCTGTTATGCTCGGACTTGCAGCGTATATTCTTATAGGCGCATTCATACGGAAGCATGGGCTGTTTATAAACCAAAGCTTCGGACTTGATGATGTGATAATAGTTTTGTTTGTCGGACTGACGGAAGAAACTGTATTCAGAGGATGGCTGCTGAATGCGTTTCTGAAAAATGCCGATACGGACAAAAAGAGATATATCGCTGTGGGTATAAATGCAGTGATGTTTCTTTTGATACATTTCCCTATATGGATAGTCTCCGGCGATTTTGTAAAGAATATCACAAGCTTTGGATTTGTTATAATTTTAGTGTTGAGCGTGATATTCTCTTATTGCTTTATAAAGACAAAAAATATTTTTGTTCCGATAATAATACATTCGATATATGATCTTCTGATTTTTATGTTTGTATAATTTTTATTGTTAAAGTCAGCGAATTTAATAAAGGTTTTCCCGCGAGTAAACTGACGGACAAAATTGATTTCCGTGATTTCAGCGTGTAAGACTATTGCAAAATAATGATAATTGTATTATACTATTAGGGTATGATATAAAAATATATTAATTGTCCCAGGACAAAATTTTGAAAAGGCGGTGTTTTAAATGAGTGATCGTCCAATAGAAGGTCTTATGGACACTACTCTTGAAAAAATCAGACAGATGGTGGATGTAAATACTGTTATCGGCAATCCGATCACAGCGCCTAACGGTACTACTGTAATACCCGTTTCAAAGGTAATGTACGGCTTTGCATCGGGCGGCTCGGAATTCAATCCCAAAAAGGCTGAAGAGAAAAATCTTTTCGGCGGCGGTTCGGGCGCAGGTGTTACTATAACTCCTATCGCTTTCATCGCTATCACAAAGGATGATGTAAAGCTCCTCAATGTTACAAACTTCAAGGACTCACAGGACAGAGCAGTAGGCACTATACCGGAGGTCGTTGACAAGATACTCAATTTCTTCAAGAAGGACAAAAAGAAAGACGATAAGGACGAGAAGAACGAAGAAGAGATCACAGAAATAACAGAAGCTGAGCAGTAATTTTCAGGCACGGTACAAATGACCGTGCCTTTGATTTGCAAGAATGACGCCTTGGCCGCATATAAATAAAAGAACACTTAAATCAAGAGGTGGACTTTTATTTTGAAAAAACTGATATGCGCTGTTATGGCAATAGTTACAGCTGTTTTTCTGACATACAGTACGGATGTCAAAGCCGGACAGATAGGCACGAGCGCACAATGCGCCATACTAATGGATGCGGACAGCGGTGAGATACTATATGAAAAGAATGCGGATAAAAAATGCGCGGTCGCAAGTATTACAAAGATAATGACCGCAGTTATAGCCCTTGAATATGCCGCCGAAAATGATAAGGCTGTCAGATTCACACCCGAAATGGCCGCCGAGGGTTCGAGCATGTATCTGAAAAATGGTGAGATACTGAAATTATCCGAGATAGTAAAGGGTATGATGGCTGTATCCGGCAATGATGCTGCAAATGCGGCGGCTTTTACAGTCGCAGGAAGTATTGAGGGCTTTTCCGCTCTTATGAACGAAAAGGCAAAACAGTTGGGTATGAAAAACACGAATTTCGTCACGCCTTCGGGACTTGATGATGAGAACCACTATTCGACTGCGCGTGATATGGCGCTTCTCTGCTGCTATGCTATGAAAAATGATGATTTTAAAAAAATCGTTTCGCAGAAAAGCATCGATGTGTCATATATTTTCCCCGAAGGAAAAACTCAGACCTGCGTTAACCACAACAAGCTGCTTTCAACATATAAAGGATGTAT
>ONVG01000122.1 GCA_900321195.1 uncultured Eubacteriales bacterium | reverse complement strand
ATGACGATTGATGAATCTTTTAATTCATGGGCTGCTCCTAACGATCAGCTCAAGTCTTTATGCAGCTTTAAGTAAAATTATTATTGTCGTTTACTATAAAAAGAACGCTCCTGCAAAAAACTTACGGGAACGTTCTTTTATATAGGGGGAGCATATAGGTGGAATAAATATTATTATCGGGAGGCTGAAACGGTTTTCAGACTGATACTGTTATTTTTCAATAAATTTGAGGATATCGTCATAAACCAGTACCTTAAATCTTTCATGCAGGATATCATGGCGCATACCGGGATAAAGCTTACAGCGCACATCCTTATATCCGATAATACTCAATGTACGCAAGGCTTCGACATACTTTCCCTTTGATAATGCACAGGGATCATCCTCTCCTGAAAAGAAGCGTATCGGCATATCGGGATTCTGAGGAACATAATCTCCGGAATAGGTGAGCATAGCCATTTTTATCATTTCCTCATATCCGCTTATCGTGAATAAAAATCTGCACATAGGATCATTATTATGCTCTATTACAGCCTCACGCTCGGAATTTGTCCATGCGTTATGCAAATGCTCATTCCAGAATTTCAGTTCATAGGACACACCCATTATCAGCAGCTTTGCCAATCGTGAGCGGTATTTTTTTCCCTCTATTTTACCGAGGACCTTAAGGATAAGGAGTCCCTCCTTCATCATATCCGATTTTGAAGGACAGCCGATTATTACCAGCTTATCAATATCCGCGTCATATTTTCTGATATAGCATCTTGCGGCTAAGGAACCCATGCTGTGTCCGATAAGAACGACAGGCAGTTTTTTCTGTCCGCATTTTTTCGCCGCATATTCCTTTACCTCAAGGGTTATCTCGTGGACATCCTCTATCAGAGCCTGAAAGCCTCCTTCATACATATAGCCTCTGTCATTTGCATCACGGACACTTTCACCATGCCCGCGGTGGTCGTTTGCAATGGCAATATAGCCGTTGGAGGCAAGGTATCTCATAAAAGCGGCATATCTTCCCTTATGCTCATTTTTTCCGTGGATTATCTGAACGATACCCTTGATATCCTCAGACGCTTCCGGTTCTATTCTGAGAACTGCAAGCGGCAGTCCGTCTGTACCGGAAATATGCTGATAAGCTGTTTCAATAATATTTATAGTTTTATTCATGTATTCGGTTCATCCATCAACACTTCGTGACGTATTATTTTCTTGGAAGAATTCTTAAGGAAAGGATTCTCCCTGATTACAAGTCTTGAAAGCTGCTTATAGGTCGGCTGCTTCTTATTGTAATCATCAAGAATTTTTTGCAGAGCATCCTTAACTTCATCAGGCGTCATATTTTCAATTGCCTGCGGTTCCGGATAAATTCGCGCTGTGAGCAGATTATCCTCACCCGTTACTATTATCTCGCTGATAAGGTCATTAAGAGCAAGCTTTGTCTCAATTTCCTCAGGAGAAATATTTTCGCCGTTTGAAAGTATAATAAGATTCTTAACTCTGCCGTTTATAAACAGATAGCCGTCTTCATCAAGATAGCCCTTATCGCCTGTATGGAGCCAGCCGTCCTTAAGCGTTTCCTCGGTCTCCTTTTCCATTTTGTAGTAGCCCTTCATAACGCTTGTACCGCGGACGAGTATCTCTCCGTTTTCAAATTTTATCTCAACATTGGGAAGAGGCTTGCCGATAGAACCGGGCTTGCCTTCACCTATCTTATTTGAGCTTATTACAGGCGAACATTCCGACATACCGTAGCCTTCATAGACTTCTATGCCGTATTTTGCAAATTCATCAATATAATAAGGATCAAGATGCGCTCCGCCGGTAAAGATATATTTCAGATTTCCGCCGAATACCTTTTCTGCGATGACCTCGGCAGGAGCCTGTCCCTCAAGTGATTTGAGCCTTTTATAGATAGTTTCCACCATAAGAGGAACCATCAGCATAACATAAGGCTTATAAATAGCCATATTTCTTACAATATGGAAAAGCGAGTCATTTATGCAGAGAACAGCGCCCATCCAGAAGCCGTTCAGCCAGTCCATTGACAGACAGAAGGCATGGTGTACAGGAAGCACGGTCATAAATACAAGACCGGGATCGAGGTCATAAAGGATTGCTTCGATATTGCAGTAAAGATTGCTTTGTGTAAGCATAACGCCCTTACTCTTGCCGGTAGTACCGGAGGTATAGACGATCATGGAAATATCGTCCTCTGACGGCTCCTCAGGCTCGGAGGCATCTGCTCCGCAGGCAATAAGACCTGAAAGCGTATCTGTTCCGTCAACGGCATCTCCCGAAAGCATCCATATTTTTCTGACAGCAGGGCAATTAGTCCTGATCGGCTCTGCAAGAGATACAAATTTCGGATCAAGGAAAACACCCTCGGAATCAGAACGGTTTATAAGGTCGATAAGATCAGCGGCAGGCAGAGCAGCGTCAAGAGGAACAGCAGTATTATTGCTTGTTACAATGCTCATATATGCTGTGATCCATTCAACTGAGCTTGTTCCTACAAGGGCAATATGCTTATGCGAAAAGCCGAGGGCGTTAAAGCCCTTTCTGATACCCGTTACATCGGCGCCAAGCTCGGCATAGCTTCTTTCGAGAACATCCTTCTTTGCAAGCCAGCGCACAGCAGGAAGCTCAGCATATTTTTCCCCGCATCTTTTCCACATCGTATAGATAGTTTTTTTCATAATGCTCACCAGTATATTATTCCATGTATTCCTTCAATAATTCCATTGCGCTTTCAACTGTTGTAATACCCGTAAGCTTCTGCTCATCCTCGCCGAAATTGAATTCTACATCAAATTCATCCTCAAGGTCGCCGAGGAATGTCATAAGATCAAGAGAACTGAGTCCGAGATCATCACGGAAGCTCATATCGTTTGTAATATCCTCTGCTTTAACGGAACAATAACGTGCTGCGATCTCCTTAAACTGCTTTTCAAATTTTTCATCCATGGTAATTTTCTCCTTCCTGTGATCAGATCATATCGATTATTTCATTTATAGTTCTTCCGGGATCCTCTATGCCTCTGAAAAGAATACGCATCATATAATAATACATAAGCTCGGCATCCTTTTCAGTAAGCTCTGCTGTCTGATAATGATAAGAGAAGTTGAGCTTTCTGTCGGGCAGATGTGAAACCGTAAGATACATTTTCTTTGTTGCTGCGCCGTTAGCGAACCACTTGATATGTGTACGGAGCTTTGAGGAATTAGGATCAAGGTCGCTTGTATTCATAGGAGGCTGATAGGTCAGATAAACGCTTACATAGGTTGTATCGTCAGGTGTATTGTAGCGCTTCTTCATTTCCTCTCTGATAAGCTCAGGATCATATCCGCTGTACATATAGATACGGTTCTGATGATTCTGGATCTTTCTTGCAGCGTCAATAAAGGTAGTATCACCCGAAATAACTGTTCTGCAGGGGAAGCAAAGCACACGGCTTCCGCCTGATGTCATTTCATCCTGTGTTGAACGTCTGGAAATAAAGTTTTCTACTGTGATATCCTCCTGACCGTCATTCATCTTTGAAAGATATGTACGGATAACAAGAAGTATCAGGTTTGTCGGGGATATCTGGTTATAGAGGCAGAAATTGATAGCTCTCTGCATACTGTCTACCTCAAGCTGATAATCCTTAACTGCAACAAAAAGCTCTTTTCTTTCGATATCGGCTGCTCTGAGGTTGGGATCATTATGCTTCTTTCTTGCCTTTTCGAGCACGGACTTGCCCTGGATATCGGAATAAAGCGGTTCGCCAAGCTCATCAAGCTGTTCGTCCCAGAATTTCTTTGCTCTTGCAACACGCTTTTCATTTGAAGCCTTTTCAAGATCGGAAATAAGCACCTTTTCAAAATCTGCAAGGGGTGCGGGATATTCAGCTCCCTTTGCAAAGTGCATATACAGATTCATAATATCCGTCGCCATTACTGCAACACCAACAGAGTCATTGAGCCTGTGGTCCATATGAACAAAGAAGCCTGTATAGCGTCCCGGAAGCTTAACGATACGGAATTCGCACATGGGTATATCATCGCCGTCAAAGGTCTCATATGCCCATTTCTGCATAATATCGTCTGCCTCCTGAAGAGACATTCCTGTAAGGTCCTTTACTTCAAGGTCTTCCGGCTCATAGTCTGCAATATACTGCTGTATCTCGCCGTTTTCATCAGGCTTGGTGAAGCGAAGTCTCAGACAGGCGTATCTTTGCTTTTCAAGCTCGATACATTTTTTCAGTGTTTCGATATTGACATCGAACTGAAAAGCGGCTACGATACTCAGTCCGGATACCTGCTGTGTCTTATACTCGCGGATCCAACGGTAATGCATATTCTGTGCTGCGGTCAATGGATAAGTTTGGTTCATATACATGCCTCCTTATTTTTTCTATTAGAACATTATCCACAATTATCATACATTATTTATACAAATCTGTCAATCATTAGGCACCTTATTTTTTAATTTTATACAACATAACGAAAATAAGCGAATATCTTATGGTATATTTTACATTTTAATATGATTGTCTAATAACATAGGGGAATGGGTGCTTTTTTCTTTCCCGGCAAATTAAAAAGGCTGCCGCACATCATAAATGACAGTACGACAGCCTTTTATTATGCTTTAGTCAATGCAGCAGAAGTTATCAGGAAACCTTTACTTTGAAGGTCTTAACTGTAACATAATTGCTTGCATGAAGGGCTAAAGGTGGAAGCTCGCTATGTTATTATAAATGAGATGTACGACTTGTGGGAACAGCTTAAAAGAGGAATAAAGGATAACACCTTTGAAAACTAAGGAGCAAGTAATAGATCAAATCAAAAAGCTGTGTTTTGAGGTTATCGGCAGAGATATTTTCAAAAAAGAGATAAAAATAGTTGACGGACATGATCC